>JADKIX010000011.1:300000-447538 GCA_016722635.1 Rhodospirillaceae bacterium
GCCCCGGGTGACCGAGGAACCAGCCGGGCTACATCCCTCAACCCGGATACCCCATTCATCAACCGGCTTGCCATTAGGAAAACCTTTATCCCCTGCTCCTGCCATTGACAGCCAGGCATCGGTAAAACGCCATCCCAAAGATGGATCTTTTTTACCGTAATCCATATGGCCGTAAACTTTTACCCCATCAATCGTCCGCACATCATTGGTAAAGAAATTGGCAATATCCTCATAGGCTGACCAATTCTGGGGCACCCCTAATTCATAACCGTATTTTGTGGCAAATTTATCTTTTAGGTCGGGACGGCTGAACCAATCATGCCGGAACCAATACAGATTGGCAAATTGTTGGTCAGGTAATTGATATAATTTACCGTCAGGGGCGGTCGTAAAGCTTTTCCCTATAAAATCATCCAAATTCAGGGTGGGGATGGTAACATCCTTGCCCTCCCCATTAATGAAATCCGATAACGGCACCGCCTGTCCATAGCGATAATGGGTGCCGATCAAATCACTGTCATTGATATACATATCATACACATTGCGGCCTGATTGCATCTGCGTTTGCAGTTTTTCAATCACGTCGCCTTCTTGGATTAAATCATGGTTAACCTTAAGGCCGGTAATCTCGGTAAACGCTTTGGCTAAGGTTTTGGATTCGTACACATGGGTGTCAATCGTTTCGGAAACCACATTGATTTCCATCCCCGCAAATTGTTTGGCTGCATTAATAAAAAAATTCATTTCTTGCATTTGCTGGTCTTTGGTAATGGTGCTTGGCTGAAATTCGGCATTAATCCATTTTTCTGCCGCCTTAACATCGGCAACACTGCTTCGCGGCCATAACCCTAACGCGCCCACTGCTGCTAAACCCGAAGTGGCTAATAACACCTTGCGCCGGGATAGCTGCGTTGATATGAGATGATTATTTGGCATCAATATATATCTCCCTGTTTTCATTTTTATGATGGATTGATTTATTTTTTACCGCCTGGTAACTGTTTATATCTTTGATATATTCAGCCCCAGCGCAGCATAACAGCAACGATCATAGCGCACAAAATTGTAAACCACCAGAGGGGAATTTCTACAACCCAGGATAATACAGAAATCGTAACAATCCCTGAGAAAAAAACTATCCACATCAGATGCAGATAAGCACTGACCAATAATCCCATAAATAAGCGTTCACCACGGGTCGTGGTAAAGCCTAAAAAACCACGCCTAGCAATCGTGGGGCTAATGATTTCTGCCACCAGCATGAAGAGTAAGAGGGCAGCAATGGCCATAAAAAAAACAGCGGTGGGCACCGTCCAAACCATCCAGTCCAACATGGTTATACCCTCCCCAAGGCAAAACCTTTGGCAATATAATGCCTAACAAACCAAATAATCAAAACCCCCGGGACAATCGTCAAGGTGCCAGCCGCGGCCAAGAGCGCCCAATCCATTCCTGCCGCACTGACTGTTCGGGTCATAATGGCAACAATTGGCTTGGCTTGAACGGTGGTTAGGGTACGGGCAATCAGCAATTCAACCCAACTAAACATAAAACAAAAAAAAGCGGTAACCCCTATGCCAGAACGAATGGTAGGAATAAAAATTCTTACAAAAAATTTAGGAAATTTATAGCCATCCAGATACGCCATTTCATCAATCTCGCGGGAAACGCCTGACATAAAACCCTCTAAAATCCACACGGCTAAAGGCACGTTAAACAATAAATGTGCCAAGGCCACTGCCCAGGTTGTATCAAATAAACCGACGCTTGAATATAGGTTCAGCAACGGCAAAGCAAAAACTGCTGGTGGTGCCATTCGGTTGGTCAGCAGCCAAAAGAATAAATGTTTATCGCCCAAAAACCGATAGCGCGAGAAGGCATAGGCCGCTGGCAACGCAATCATAATGGATAAAACCATATTAATGGCCACGTAGGAAAAGGAATTAATATAACCGTTATACCAAGATGGGTCGGTAAAAATAGTAGTATAATTGTCCAGGGTAAAGTTTACGGGCCAAAGGGTAAAACCTCCCAAGATCTCTTCGTTGGTTTTAAATGACATCACCACCATCCAATAGATGGGCAGTAAGATAAATAAAAAATAAACTGATAGAGGGATAAACCGCCGAACCATTTATTCTTTTCCCTTGGTTAAATTTTGGACGGTTGTGTAAAACACATAACAGAACAGCAAAATAATCAAAAAATAAATCAATGAGAAAGCGCCAGCATTCCCTAAATCAAACTGACCCAGTCCAATATTCACTAAATATTGGCTAAGAAAAGTCGTGCTGCTGCCAGGCCCGCCACCCGTCAAAACAAAAGGCTCGGTATAGACCATGAAACTATCCATAAAGCGCAACAAGACAGCAATGGATAATACGCCACTTAATTTGGGTAATTGAATGTAGCGAAAAACCGCTAAGCGGGAAGCACCGTCAATGGCTGCCGCCTGGTAATAGGCATCAGGGATAGCGCGCAGCCCCGCATAACATAATAAAACAACTAATGATGTCCAATGCCAAATATCCATCACCAGTACGGTAACCCAAGCATCGGTGGGATCAAGGGTATAATTATAAGGGATCCCTAAATGATTGATGATGCTCCCCCCCAAACCGATATCACCCCGGGCAAAAATCTGCCAGATCGTCCCAACCACATTCCAGGGAATCAGCAGCGGGATGGCTAACAAAACCAAACATAGGGAGACCAGCCACCCACGCACCGGTAGGATTAAAGCGACCATTAATCCTAAAGGGATTTCTATCAATAATACCGAAAAAGAGAAGATCAGCTGGCGAAAAAAGGCCGCATGCAATTCGGGGCTGTTCAATACAGCATGATACCATTCCGTTCCCACATATAAGCGTCGGTCCGGGCCTAAAATGTCTTGGACGGAATAATTGACGACCGTCATTAATGGGATAATGGCACTGAATGCCACACTCAAAAAAACCGGTAGGACGAGAAACCATGCTTGATTGTTTTGTTTTTTTTGCAATTTTTTATTCCTGTGGGCCAGTGGATGGCAGCCATTTGCCGTCAACGAACACCCGTATATGGGGGGGAGGAAAAAAGGCCCAAAGCGTTTGACCGGGTTGAACAGAAAAGATGCTGCTATCGCGCGTTTTTGCAACCACATCGCTTGTGCCAATTTTGCCCATAATAAGGGCAAAATGCCCCATTTGGCTAACTTCCGTGACTTGCACAGGAAAAGCCTCTGCTACGGGTTTTAGGGAAAGTTCAATAAATTCCGGGCGTATACCCAGTTTTGTCAATATTGAACCAAGGTCATTAGTCGGGATCTTTTCGATTAACTCCGGAGGCAAGGGTAGGTTTTGCCCTGCCATCCTTGCTTGTTTTTTCTGTCCTAAAGGTTGTTCAACGGTAAAAGATATATAATTCATACCAGGACTGCCAATAAAATGCCCCACAAAAATTTCTTTCGGGTTCTCAAACAATTCTTGCGGGCTGGCCATTTGGATCACCCGTCCCTTCTCCATCACGATTACCTGCTGGGCAAATGACAAGGCTTCATTCTGATCGTGGGTAACATAAATAAACGTCAACTGGTATTGCTGCTGGATTGTTTTTAATTGCTGACGTAACTCCCATTTCAATTGTTGGTCAACAACCGTCAGCGGCTCATCAAAAAGGATAGCGCCAACATCCCGGCGGATGATACCCCGCCCAAGCGATATTTTCTGTTTGACATCCGCTGATAATGATTTGGTTGTCTCGCGAAGGTATGGCCCCAACCCTAAAATATCGGCAATTTCATGGACGCGCGCCTTGGTTTGATCTTCTGGAATATGGCGGTTCCGCAGGGGAAAAGCCAAATTGGCAAACACTGTCATCGTATCGTAAACCACCGGAAACTGAAAAACCTGAGCTATGTTTCTTTTTTTAATGGGCCAGCTGGTGACATCTTGCTGGTCTATAAAAATCTTGCCTTCACTTGGCGCCAGCAAACCAGAAATAATATTTAAAAGGGTCGTTTTTCCACAACCAGAAGGCCCCAATAAAGCGTATGTATGACCATGCTCTAACCTGAGGCTTAACGGTTGCAACGCATACAAATCAAGGGATGCAGCTGGTCCGTTTTTGTTACCATGCGGGTAACGATGGGCGATCTTTTCTAAAATGATGGAAGCCATAATTCCCTGCTATGAAAGCGTTAATCTTTTGCCCTGATGATCAAAAACAAAAATCTTTTTAAGGAAAACTGAATGTGTAATTCCTGGTTGGTTTGATAATTTTTGACCCCTTGTTGTCGCATCACTAAGGTAAATCCCTGATATTTGAGATGAAGTAACGTTTCTGAGCCATTAATTTCAGAAGACAGCACGGTGGTTCTCAAAACAAGATCTGAGGACCCAGGATTGATCAAGCTTGATACTGGCTGCAAATCATCCGCCATGATGCCCAATTGATAGGCGGCTTCGGCCGTACCAGGCCATGGCACAGTCATGGGATAAGTTTCTGTACCTATTGTCAAGGATGCGGGTTGCCCAGATTGCCAATGGGCAGGCAGAATATTCATTGGTGGACTGCTAAAAATCCTGGCCGATTCGATCGTTGCCGGATGATCATAGAGATGCCTGGTCACACCTGTTTGCAATAAACGGCCTTGGTTAAGGATGGCTATTTGTCCGCCCATTGCTAAAGCTTCTTCGGGTTCGGTTGAGGTGTAAATGACCGTTGCTTGGCTTTTTTTAAATAAACCGCGAAATTCTTGCCGTAAGGCTTCGCGCAATTTGTAATCCAAATTAACCAATGGTTCATCGAGCAGCAGCAGTTTCGCGGATTTTGCCAAAGCCCTGGCAATGGCGGTTCGCTGCTGCTGCCCCCCTGAAAGCTGGTGCGGCAAGCGTTTTAAAAAAGGATGTAACCCTAATAACTCGGCAATTTCCGTAACTTTTTCATGAATTTGTTGGTCTGTGCTGCCTTTGCGTTGCCGCAAAGGTGACGCGATATTATCATAAACCGTTAGGGACGGATAATTGACAAATTGTTGGTAAACTAAGGCTACGTCATGTGCTTGTAACTTTTTTCTAACCCCCGGTTGATCTTCCCATTCGATACTGCCGGTACTTGGTTTTTCTAGCCCTGCCAACAAGCGTAATAAAGACGTTTTGCCAGCGCCAGTCGGCCCCAAAACAACGGTTAGCGATCCGGTTGGCATCCCTAAAGATATGCCGTGTAAAATTTTCTGGGATCCAACCTGATATCCAAGGTTGTTTAGGATCAGCATTATCCTGCCACCTTTTCTTTGACAAGTTTTTGTTTAGTAGCCGTTCGATCCAGATATCCCTGCAATTGTTGGGAAGCTGTTTTGGGTAAATGCAACCCTAATTTGCTGCGTCGCCACAAAATATCTTCCGCCGTGACCGCCCACTCATATCGCTGTAAATATTCAATTTCACGGCTATATAAATCTGGCACAATTTCTAGCCCCAAATCCTCTAACCCTTTAGCTTTATCCAACAAAACATGGGTTTTAGTGCCATAAGCCCGGGCGTACCGATATAATAGTTTGTCCGGTACCCAAGAGTATTGTTTTGTCAATCCTTGTAAAAATTGCTTAAAATCAGCCATTGGGATATCCCCGCCGGGCAACGGGGCTTTGGCTGTCCAGGATTTTCCTAAATGGGGGAAAAAAGGTTGTATTTTTTGCATTACATGTTCAGCTAAACGCCGATACGTGGTAATCTTGCCCCCATAAATCGATAAAACCGGCGCACCTAAATCTTGGTTGACCTGTAAGACATAGTCCCGCGTGACTGCTGAGGCATTGGCGCTAGCGTCATCATAAAGGGGCCTGACACCGGCGTAACTCCACACCACGTCGGCTGCGCTGATTTTCCGGCTGAAATATTGGTTGGCTGCCTGACAAAGATAGGTGGTTTCATCATCAGAAATCCGCACATCTTTTAATATCTCTGGATCAACCGTTAAATCGGTGGTGCCTACCAGGGTGAAATCTTGTTCATACGGAATGACAAAAATAACCCGGCGGTCGGTATTTTGTAAGATATAAGCTTGTTCGCCATCATATAATTTTGGTACCACTATATGGCTGCCCTTGACTAAGCGTAAACGATGTTTAGGATTGATGTGGGTAGCTTGGCGGATAAATTGGTCAACCCAGGGACCCGCCGCATTAATCAACATTTTCCCCCTCACCTGGTATGATTGGTCTGTTTGTTGATCAACCAGCCTGACCGACCATTGCCCATTTTGGACATGGGCAGCAGTACAGCGAAGGCGGGTTAAAATCCGGGCACCTTTTTCTGCCGCACCCATGGCATTTAACACCACCAAACGGGAATCCTGTACCCAACAATCGGAATAGACAAAACCCTGATGGATGCCAGGGGCCAATGGCTGCCCGAACATATGGCGATCTAACCGTATACCGTTTGATCCTGGCAAACGCTGGCGCCCCCCCAAATGGTCATACAGGAATAACCCCAAACGGATCATCCAAGCTGGTCGCAGTAATTTATTATGTGGCATGACAAAACGGAGCGGCCAGATAATATGGGGGGCATTGTTCAAAAGAACTTCCCGTTCTTGTAAAGATTCCCGCACCAAGCGGAATTCATAATATTCCAAATAACGCAATCCGCCGTGAATAAGTTTGCTGCTGGCGGAGGAGGTGGCCTGGGCCAGATCCGCTTGCTCAACAAGCAATACTTTCAACCCCCGTCCCGCCGCATCCCTGGCAATGCCTGTACCATTAACACCGCCGCCGACCACCACTAAATCATAAAGGGGTTGGTCAGATAATTCTTGGTCTAATTCTATCTTTTTCATATCATAACCAGCATTGAACCTAAATATTTTATATCACCGTCTTCCAATTTAGGCCGATGCCTCAGGAAAAACAATAGCCCTTTTTGACTAGAGGCCAGTTTGAAAAGCGGAACGATGCATTTTGATTCCACCGACCTTTTTCATCCCTATTTGACAAAACCCTATTAAATCCCTATATTCCCTGTCTTCAATATAGGATATATATAGGTATTATGTGGTATTTAGATATTATTTTTCTCTCCGCAACATCTGCTGTTTTCTTAGGGCTTTATTTATACAGCCTTTTTTGTTCGCGCATTTAAAGGATTATTACTGTGCTTGACCTGATTATAGGCAGTGGGTTGGTTATTATTATTTTTATCTACATGCTCATTACCCTGCTTTGGCCAGAAAAATTTTAACCGGAACCATCCTTCATCATGACCATTGCTGATTTATTTCAATTTTTATTGTATGCCACCACCGTCATTGTTTTGGTTAAACCACTGGGATGGTATATAACCAAAGTCTTTAATGGGGAACCTTTTTTCCTGCGCCGTCCTGTTGAAAAAATCGAGTTTTTGTTGTACCGTGCGGCAGGTGTTAAAACAACGGTTGAGCAACATTGGATCCGCTATGCGGGCAGTTTTTTACTATTCCATTTTATTGGGTTTCTATTCCTTTATACCGTTCTGCGTTTGCAAGCATACTTGCCCCTTAATCCTTCTAACCTGCCAAATGTTCCCGCTGATTTATCCTTAAACACCGCCATCAGTTTTTTAACCAATACCAATTGGCAGAATTATGCCGGGGAAAAAACCTTATCTTATTTCTCCCAAATGACGGGATTAACTGTACAAAATTTCTTCTCGGCTGCCAGCGGCATCGCCGTTGCCGTTGCCCTAATCCGCGGGTTTAGCCGCCAAGAACGCCAGACAATTGGCAATTTCTGGGTGGATATGACACGAGCAATTTTATATATCCTTTTACCTCTATCTTCGATTTTTGCCATTTTCCTGATCTGGCAAGGGGTG
The DNA here is from genome assembly GCA_016722635.1 of Rhodospirillaceae bacterium. Taxonomy (NCBI): domain Bacteria; kingdom Pseudomonadati; phylum Pseudomonadota; class Alphaproteobacteria; order Rhodospirillales; family Rhodospirillaceae; species Rhodospirillaceae bacterium. Next base: position 307,836 of record JADKIX010000011.1, read on the forward strand.
CCACAGAATTTTTCGGCACCCCTGGAAATAAGTACGCTTGAAAACCAAACCCAGATTGTTCCGCAAGGGCCTGTTGCTTCGCAAGAAGCCATTAAAATGGTCGGCACGAATGGCGGCGGGTTTTTCAATGCCAATTCCGCCCATCCTTATGAAAACCCGACCCCTTTGACCAATTTTTTTCAAATGGTCATGATGGTGGTGATTGGGGCAGCTTTAACCAATGTTTTTGGCCGCATGATAGGAGATCAACGGCAGGGTTGGGCGATCTTTACCGCCATGGGGATTCTATTGGTCATGGGGATGGCTGCGATTTATTATTTTGAAAACCAGCCCAATCCTTTATTAACCAAAGCTTTAAATGAGTTAAATATCGCGACGGAAGGCGGCAATATGGAGGGGAAAGAAGTCCGTTTCGGTCTTTTTAACTCCTCGCTCTTTGCAGCCCTAACCACCGCCACTTCAACCGGAGCCGTCAATTCCCTCCATAGCAGTTTTATGCCCTTAAGCGGAGGATTAATGATCCTCAATATGGTTTTGGGGGAAATCATTATCGGCGGCGCCGGATCAGGGCTATATGGGATGCTACTTTTCGTTATCCTGACCTCTTTTATCGCTGGGTTAATGGTCGGTCGAACACCCGAATATAATGGTAATAAGTTACAATCCCGTGAAATCAAAATGGCGATGCTCGCGACTTTCATAACGCCTTTGATTATTCTTGGGTTCACCGCTATTGCTGCAAATTATCCCACCGCGATTGACAGCATTGCCAATCCAGGGCCACATGGTTTTAGCGAAATTTTATATTTATATACATCCAGTGCCGCCAATAACGGCAGTGCTTTTGCAGGTATTAACGGCAATACCCCTTTCTATAACATCACCGGGGCCATCGCGATGTTGCTGGGACGGCTGATGGTGGTTATTCCGGTACTTGCCATTGCGGGCTCCCTAGCATCTAAAAGATTTAGCCCCATCACCAGCGGCAGTTTACCGACCCACAATTTAACTTTTATCATTCTGTTAGTTGCCGTCATCCTGATTTTCGGTGTTCTAACCTTTTTACCTGCTATTGCCCTAGGTCCATTAGCAGAACATTTACTCATGCTCAATGGCTTATCATAATTGCTTTAAAAAATAAGAGATCTTAATATTATGGCGGATGTATTAAACCCCAAGCGCGCGCAGAAATTGAACTGGGCTTTGTGCCAAGAAACGATTGTTCAAACTTTTGTCAAATTGAATCCTATTCAAGCAATTAAAAGTCCGATTATGTTCGTGATGGAATTAACCGCCATCAGCGCGACGATTCTATTTTTGCATGATTTATATGCCTTCAAGCCTGATGTGATGTTTCAATTACAATTAGTCATTTGGCTTTGGCTGACCGTTTTATTTGGCTTTTTTGCTGAAGCGTTGGCGGAAGGCAGGGGCAAGGCGCAAGCCAATTCCCTGCGGGCTAGCCAAAAAGCCAATATTGCTAAAAAACTTGATAGTATAACCGCTGGCCAAGTCAGAAAAATTGCCGCCAGCGACTTAAAAGTCGGGGATATTGTGTTGATTGAAGCAGGTGATCTGATTCCAGGCGACGGCGAAGTGGTTGAGGGGATTGCCTCGGTTGACGAATCCGCCATCACGGGTGAGTCAGCTCCCGTTATCCGGGAAAGCGGAGGTGACCGTTCCGCGGTAACCGGCGGTACCAAAGTTATTTCCGATCACATCAAGGTCAAGATCACTCGAGATGCCGGTCATAGTTTTCTCGACCGCATGATCAAGTTGGTGGAAGGCGCTAAACGCCAAAAAACCCCCAATGAAATTGCCCTTAATATTTTGTTGTCCGGCATGACGCTGATTTTTCTTTTTACGACTGCAACTATCCCGGCTTTTGTTGGCTATGCAGAAGGGCATAGCTCTATCATCATGTTAATTGCCCTGTTTGTTATGTTAATTCCAACAACCATTGGAGGTTTATTATCAGCGATTGGTATTTCTGGAATGGACCGGCTCATCCGCTTTAATGTCATTGCCACTTCGGGGCGCGCTGTTGAAGCCGCGGGAGATGTTAATACTTTATTGCTGGATAAAACTGGCACCATTACCTTGGGCAATAGGCTAGCCCACGAATTTTTTGCCCTATCCCCCGCTTCCTTACAAGATTTGGCGGAAGCCGCGCAGTTAGCTTCCTTAAGCGATGAAACACCCGAAGGCCGTTCAATTGTTATTTTGGCAAAAGAGAAATACGGCTTACGCGGCAAAAATTTATTTAAACAACAGCCGCATTTTATCCCCTTCACCGCCCAAACCCGAATGAGCGGGGTTGATGTGGATGGACATATCATCCGCAAAGGGGCGGTGGATGCGGTCATTGAATTCGTCAAACAAAAATCCCAAGAAATACGTTTTCAAATCCCGCCTGAGTTAATCCAAATCACCGAGAAAATTGCCAAACAAGGGGGAACCCCGCTAGCAGTGGCAAAGGATAGCCAATTTTTGGGAGTTATCCACCTGAAAGATGTAATTAAAGGGGGGATCAAGGAACGTTTTGCTGAACTTCGCCGGATGGGGATCCGCACCATCATGATCACCGGTGATAATGCCCTAACAGCTGCGGCCATTGCTGCAGAAGCCGGGGTTGATGATTTCCTAGCCCAAGCCACACCAGAGGAGAAATTAAAATTGATCCGGGCGGAACAGGCTAAGGGAAAACTGGTGGCGATGTGCGGGGATGGCACCAATGATGCCCCTGCTTTGGCCCAAGCGGATGTGGGGGTTGCCATGCAAACCGGGACGCAAGCGGCCAGAGAAGCAGGCAATATGATTGATTTGGATAGCAATCCTACCAAACTAATTGAAATTGTCCGTATTGGCAAACAGCTCTTGATGACCCGTGGCTCCTTAACGACTTTTTCCATCTCTAACGATATCGCCAAATATTTTGTCGTGATCCCTGCTTTATTTGCCGATCTTTACCCGCCCTTAGAAGCCTTAAATATCATGGGGTTAGGCAATAAAGAAAGTGCGATGTTATCGGCTATCATCTTTAACGCACTGATCCTGATAGCCCTTGTCCCCTTGGCTTTAAAAGGTGTAAAATACGTTAATAAAGGGGCGTTGTACGCCTTAAAACGAAATATTTTAATTTATGGTCTAGGGGGGGTTATTGCTCCCTTTATTGCCATTAAAATCATCGATTTGATCATTAATTTCCTTGGTCTTGTTTAGGTGTTTTGTGTTGAATGTCCTACGCCCTGTTTTCATCTTGTTTTTTGGTTTGACCTTTTTAACGGGAGTTGTCTATCCCTTCTTGATCACTGAACTGGGAAACCTTGCTTTCCCTGACCAAGCGCAAGGGAGTTTTATCCTATCCCCGACCGGCAAAATTCAAGGCTCATCCCTCATTGGCCAAAATTTCCAACGAGATGAGTATTTCCATAACCGTCCTTCGGGTGCAGGGCAAGGCTATGATGCCATGAGTTCGGGAGGCAGGAACCTAAGCCCCGCTAATCCTTTGCTGATTGCAGATATCGCCGATAACGCATTATCTTATCAAGGGGAACAAAAACCCATCCCGATAGATTTGATTACGTTTTCCGCGAGCGGCCTTGATCCTCATATAAGCCCCGAAGCAGCCCGGTTGCAGATTCGCCGTATTGCCAATGTACGGGCAATAACTGAGAGAGATCTTGAGAATTTGGTGGCCCAGCATATCGATGGCAGGACTCTATTTATTTTAGGGGATCCGCGGGTCAATGTGCTAGTATTGAACACTCAGCTAGATCTTTTATTTCCCTATAACCCATAAAAGTTGTACCGATGAACAGCTATACCCGTCCTGACGCCTTGCTTGAAGAAGCCAACCGTGAAAAACGCGGTAAATTAAAGATATTCTTAGGTGCGGCTCCGGGGGTTGGTAAAACCTATGAAATGCTGCAAAATGCCCAGAGCCAAAAAAAGCAAGGGATCGATGTTGTTGTCGGTTTAGTTGAAACCCATGGTAGGCGGGAAACAGAAGCACTGATCTCGGGCTTAGAAATTGTCCCCAGGCAACGCTTGGTTTATAAAGGCCGCCTACTCGAAGAAATGGATTTGGATGCCATTTTAAAACGTGCCCCACAATTGGTGTTGGTTGATGAATTTGCCCATACCAATGCCGCTGATAGTCGTCATCCAAAGCGCTATATGGATGTTGAAGAAATACTAGCCGCCGGTATTAATGTCTATACGACTCTCAATATCCAACATTTGGAAAGTTTGAATGATGTAGTGGCTCAAATCACCAACGTACGGGTGCGCGAAACAATCCCAGACCGCCTGATCGACCAGGCTGATGAAATCGAATTAATTGACCTAACCCCCCAGGATCTTATCAAAAGGGTTCAGGAAGGCAAAGTGTATCTAGGTGATCAAGCGCAAAAAGCTTTGCAGAATTATTTTACGGAAGGTAACCTAACTGCCCTACGGGAACTGGCTTTGCGGCAAACCGCCCAACATGTTGATGATGACATGGTCCAATATATGCAAAGCCATTCAATTTCAGGTCCTTGGGCAGCTGGCGAAAGAATCTTGGTGTGCGTCAATGAACATCCCAGCTCCTACGACTTGATCCGCTATGCCCGGCGGACAGCCGATAAAATCCAGGCCAAATGGGTGGCGGTTTATATCGAGTCAACCAGGCATCACACCCTATCCACAGAAGCGCGCGACCGTGTTGCAGGAGCCCTTAGGCTCGCCGAACAGTTAGGGGGAGATACCGTTATCATACCAGGCCGGCAAATTGCCGCGGATCTCTTAGCTTATGCCCGGGAACATAATATCACCCAGATTATTTTGGGAAAATCACCCCGCTCAAAATGGTTTGAAATGGTTCATGGATCAATTGTCCGTGACCTAGTCCGCCATTCGGGTAAAATTGGTATCCATGTGATTGCAGCCCAAGATGAATCTTTAGGCAAATCCTCAACAACCTCTCTAAAAGCCGACTTCGGCAGCCTTTTCAGCTATATTGCGGCAACAGGGTTGGTCGGGTTGGCTTTAATGCTGGGCTGGTTATTGAATTCTACTGGTCAAGGCAGGGATTTGGCTATATTTTTCCTGGCCGCCGTTTTCTTGATTTCGACAAAGTTTGGTTTAGCGCCTGCCTTATACGCTTCTTTATTAAGCGCGCTGGCCTATAACTACTTTTTAACACCGCCCTTTTATACTTTGACCATTGCCGAGCCCGTTAATTTTATTACTTTTGGCCTATTATTGCTGGTATCCATCTTGGCTAGTAAATTGAATGTCAGGTTGCGCAACCAAGCAACCAGCGCCCAACAACGCGCCAAAACCACTACCGCTTTATATAATTTCAGCCGCCGGATCGCAGCCATCGGGGATGTCGATAACCTTTTAAATGCTGTCAGCCAGCAAATTGCAGAAATGTTGCAAGTACAGGTGGTTTTATTACAACCAGAGGGAGATAAACTGCTGGTAAAAGCTGGATATCCCTTACAAGAAATCTTAGATGATTCCGATTATGCCGCCGCAAAATGGGCCTGGGATCATGATACGATGACTGGGCCTGGAACGGATACATTGCCGGGTGCCAAAAGGCTTTTTATCCCTTTAAAAACTGAGCGTGATCAAGTGGGCCTTTTGGGATTATACCGTGATCAAGAAGATTTCACGCTTTCTGCAGACGAGAAAAGGCTTTTAGACGCCCTAGCGGACCAAACAGCTGTGGCGATTGAGCGGGTCCATTTGGCCGAGGATATTGATCAGGCTAAGATTATTTCAGAAACCGGGCGTTTCCGTTCGTTATTCCTTGCTTGGATTACCCAAGATTTGGACCCTTTCTTGCAACAATTGATCCAACAAATCCAAAATATTTCACTAGATCATTCTTTGTCAGAATATATCGACATCCATCAAAATGTGCGGAATATTGACCGTTTTGTCCATAATCTAAGGTTCCTCAGCGACTATGAACAAAAGAAAATTGGGTTGGAGAAAAAAGAACTTTCGATTTCTGAGATTGATCTTTTCATCAGCCAATCCCTTGAGCAATATATGCCAGGCAATGAAATTCATTGGGATCGGGATGATTTTGATACATCGAGGCTGGTGGCCATTGATGAACCTCTGTTCAAAAGGGCTATGATCAACCTTTTGGAAACCAGCCGGTCTTACGGCTATTTTCTAAAAGTTCATATTGCTTTCAAAAAAGGCTTTGTTTGTTGGGTGATGCAAACCGATTCATCGCCCAGCCACTTAGCTTTATCTAACAATAACCTGGCGATTTCTGTAGCCCGGATCATTGTTGAACTGCACCAAGGTTCTCTGCTGATTCACCAAAGCCCTTTTTCCATTGAGTTACAATTACCCCTGCTCATCGAACAATAGGTATCAAATAACCCCGTGTATTTGACGAATACGCAAAGGAAGTTCTTGAGAGCCTACCCGGAAAGCCCCGCTAGGGTGTAAAATTCTTTTCTTTTTTCAAGATCAGTTTTAAAAAGCCCCAACATCTGTGAGGTAACCATTTTAACGCCAGTCTTGTGAACCCCCCTGGTGGTCATACAGGCATGATCCGATTCAATCACCACCGCGACCCCTTTTGGTTGCAAGGCGTTTTGGAGAGTTTGGGCAATTTGTACGGTTAATTTTTCTTGAATTTGCAATCTTTTAGCGAACACATCCACTAATCGTGCCAACTTGCTGATCCCTACCACTTTGGTGGATGGCAGATAGGCCAGATGAACCTTCCCAATAATTGGCACCAGATGATGTTCGCAATGCGATTCAACCCGGATATCCCGCAACAAGATAATTTCGTCATACCCTTCCACTTCATCAAAGGTACGGGAAAGGATTTTCTGGGGATCTTGCCCATAGCCGGAAAAAAATTCCTCGTAAGCCCTTACCACCCGTTTCGGGGTTTCGAGTAACCCTTCGCGGTCGGGATTATCCCCGGCCCATCGAATCAAAGTCCGCACCGCCGCTTCCGCATCCGCCCGGCTTGGGCGATGATCATCAACAATCATAGGATTTTGGATTGTTTTATCTGCTTTTGTTTGGTCAGTAGGCCGATTGCGAAAATTCATTATTTAACCCTTTTCATCATTCTGCTTGAGCGCAAGCTTTTATTGATCGTATATAGGATATATGTATTAATCCACAATCCATCCTATAAAAACTTACCTGCCAACAGGGCAAAACACAAAAATTCAGCATTCCTTAGGAAAAGCCTAATATTTGAGAAACCTCGACAGATTTTTAAAAATTATCGTCGACATACACTTCCCCAACAACTCCAGTTTTGGAACTGGAGCGGGCGAAGGGATTTGAACCCTCGACCCCAACCTTGGCAAGGTTGTGCTCTACCCCTGAGCTACGCCCGCGTGAACAAGTGTCATTGTTACTTACCCAGAACATGTAAAGGCTTTTTTAGAGAAGATCAAGAAAAAATAATTTTCCGCGGTTTTTTCCTATAATCCTAATATCCAGGCCCAAATTTCAACAAAGATTGTCCAAAAGAAATAGACAATGCTAGCATTGATTAAAATCCCTAAAATGACTCCCACCAACGCTGATAACCCATCATGCTCCAGCAAAGCCACCGACATAATAAATAAGGGAAAAGCCAGTATCATGCCGGTGAAGGGAAGCGGTAACGCTAGGAAAATAGCCAACAACAAAATCACCCACGCCATCAGAATGCGAAATAGAAAAGAGGTGAAAATCCCCCATCTAGGCTTTAAGATCCTTTCCGCACGATTAAGCAAAGGCAAAGAATATTTGATAACTTTGGCAAAATCGGATCTAGCCAGTGATCTTTTAAGTAATATACTGGGCAGCCATGGCCGTTTTGCCCCCACCATAATTTGTAAGGCCAAGACGCCAATAGGTATGCCCAAAACCGCCGACATGCCTGGTAAAAATATAGGGGTTAAATTTGGTAAAGTTAAAACAAGAATTAAAATACCAAAACCCCGCTCCCCCAAAATTGTCAAAAGATCTTTTAAGGAAATCCTTTCACGCTGATCATCTTCGGCAAGTGCTGTTAATATTTCGGAAACACGTTGTTTATCTTGAATATCCATTTTTACCAAAAACCGATCATGGGAACAAATTGAGAAAGATCATACCCACAAGCTATAATCTTTTTTTGAGTACTTGCAAAGATTTTATATCGTTGAATATCTTCAAATGATGTTTTATTATCAGCCATTCAACAATCTATAGAAGAAAGGGATTGATCCGTTCAATCAATCATCATGGTAGAAACTTCTGACCTTTCTCGTATCAGCCACCGATTGCTAGTCAAGCTTCTGCAACAATTGCAAATTGACCTCAAAATTTACTATCACCCTCCACTACCAACCGTTGCAGCGGCTAAGGAACATCGTGGCATAATTGAAGGCTTACATCTCAAGAATCTGTTTTTACGGGACAATAAAGAAAAAATGTGGTTGGTGGTGGCTCCCGAGGATCAGAAAATTGATTTAAAAGAGCTTGAAAAAAAATTGGGTTGTGGCCGTTTATCTTTCGGCAGTGCAGAGCGTTTGGAGAAATATTTAGCTGTTAGGCCCGGCTCTGTAAGCCCGCTGGCGGTTATTAACGATCCTGAATGTCACGTCCAAGCCATTTTTGATGAGCAGTTATTGGATCATCCGGTGGTCACCTGTCACCCCCTACAGAATGACATCACTCTATCGCTACCTATTGAAGGGTTATTAAAATTTATGGAAGCTGCACATCACCCGCCCCTCTTTCTTAAATAAAATAAAAAAGAATGACATTGCCCCTTTTTGAACTACCCTTCGCAATCTATTTTTATATCATCTGCAAAAATACTTTATTTTAATAATTAATAAGAGATAAATCATGGAACAACTGATCGGCTTCAAGAAAAATACCCCTGCCCAACAACCCGCTTCAGGACAGGTTTTAATTAAAGATAGCGACACCAAGAATTTTTTGGCGGATGTTATAGAACCTTCGCAGCAAACACCGATTATTGTGGATTTCTGGGCAACTTGGTGCGGGCCTTGTAAACAATTGGGGCCAATTTTAGAAAAAGTTGTCCGCGAAGCCAAGGGGCTGGTCCGATTGGTTAAAATTGACGTTGACCGCAATCAGGATTTAGCAGCCCAGTTGCAAATTCAGTCTATCCCGATGGTATATGCCTTTTATAAAGGCCAACCTGTTGATGGTTTTATGGGGAATGTGCAGGAAAGCCAAGTGCGGACTTTTATCGAAAATTTAAAAAAATTAGCTGGCACCAATAAACCGGCAGCTGCAACCACGGTTGAGGCCTCGTTAACGGAAGCACATAATTTATTGCAGCAACAGCATTTTGGCACAGCAGCGGCCATTTATAGCAAAATTTTACAACAACAACCGCATCATTTAACAGCCGCCAATGGGTTGGTTAAAAGTTATTTAGGGTTACAAAAACTAGCTGACGCTAAAAAAGTATTGGATCAATTGCCGCCGGAAAAATCTTCTGATCCCTTGGTCAAAAATGCAAAAACAGCAATCGAATTTACTGAATCCTTCAAAAACATTGGCCGTACTAAAGATTTAGAGGCCAGATTGTCTGGAACCCCTAAAGACCTGCAATATCAGTTTGATTTGGCCATCGCTTACTTCCGTGATCAAAATCCGGGGGCAGCCATCGAACAGCTTTTAGGGCTTATTCGGCAGAACCGTACCTGGAACAATGGTCAAGCGCATCAGCAATTGCTGAAGGCTTTTGACGTTTTGGGTGCCTCACATCCCTCTACCTTAGATGGAAGGCGGAAATTATCTTCCCTATTATTTGCATAAATGGCTGAAAGCAATATTTTCGATCCCTCTTTTGAGGAATTAACCGCCATCTTACCGGTTTTTCCTTTGGCCAGGATAGAGTAAGCCATGCCTGCATATTTTCTGCCAGCCCGGATTACCCGAGAACAATCCTTGCATAAACTCTACCGCCACCAACCATTCCAAATCAAAGAACGCCATGCCCAGTCCCTACCCATCATGTTTGGGGTAGCCCCCAGCTTAGCAATTTCAATGCTAAATGTGATCTTACCTTTAACAGCCCTCTGTTGCGTTGAAGCTTGCTAAGCATATGAGATGAAATATCCTGAAATTTCAAGGATGCCCCATCAATAATCCCATAGCTTGTTTCATGAAGATTTTTTTCAGGGAAGGCATCCGGTCGACCATACCCATCCCTGCATCCCGCGCATACCGCAATAGAAAAGACCGGTTGGAAAACAAGCGATCCAAAAAATCGGTGGCGGCAATCAACAATAAATTATCTGGACGGCGACGTTTTTCATATTCTTGTAACAAAGCTGTTTGTCCGTAATCCAAGCCTAAATTCTGGATTTTCTTTAGAATTTGGCTAAGCGCCCAACAATCGCGGATACCTAAGTTGAACCCTTGTCCGGCAATCGGGTGAATAACGTGGGCTGCATCGCCAATCAGCACAATCCGTTGATTGATATAACGGGTGGCATGCAGGCCTGATAACGGATAAATCTTTTTATCCCCTTCTATTTCGATTTTTCCTAAGGTTGCCGCAAAATGCTGCTGCAGCAATGTGGCAAGAATTTGGTTGTCCTGCTTGTAAAGATGCCTTGCAGCAACCGGGTTATCCGTCCAAACGATGGCAGAGCGATATCCGTCTTGTGAGCACATCGGCAATACCGCTAGTGGCCCACCAGGCATAAAATGTTCCAAAGCCACAGAGCGGTGGGGCAATGCGTGACGGATATTAAATACGACGCTGCTTTGCTGGTAAGACCACCGGATAACAGGGATGTCCGCCATGTTTCGAATTTTTGAATGCCGGCCATCGGCAGCGATTAATAAATTCCCTTGGATATTTGTCTGATCCGAAAGGGAAATTTTCACTTGTCCCCGCTGTTGATCCTGTTCAACCTTTGTCACCTTGACACCCCCATAATATTTGATCGAAGGGGCATTGATCATTTTTTCAAATAAAGCGTGATGTAAAATCTTATTTTCCACCATATATCCCAGCGGTTGCTTAGGAGATAAAGTTTCGGCTGGCAAATCATCGGCCTTAAAATGCAGAAAAAGGCTGGATTTTGGCCAGGTTTTCCCGCCTGGTCAGACACCCGGATTTCCCCTATCGGTTGCGCCTGCCTTACCACCTCATCCCATACACCAAATTGCTTTAAGACAACTGCAGAACCGGCAGTTACCGCAGAACAGCGGTTATCAACCGAAAAATCCCGCTGCATGCGGTGATCCGGCTGTTCATCGATAATAGAAACGGGGATTTGATGTTTTGCCAATCCGATTGCCAAAGATAGGCCTACCATGCCAGCACCCGCAATAATAACCTGATCTGTCAAATCATTTTCCTTATAAAAATACTCTTTCAAAGTAGTTTTTGTATTCTACCACTTCGGCTTCGTGAACATCAATAAATTTGATTTCTTACCTGCTATTGATTTAGAAATATCGGCGTTTGGAAAATCGTGTTAAAGGGTAAATATATTGTATCAAAGAGAGTTATTTGATATAAATACCAAGAATTATTTTAGCAAAACCATGAAAGCAAATGAACCCCTATAACGATCCCCAACGTAATCCTTTCTTATCTCCTGCCATAAAATTTTTCATCCGAAAAAGAGCTATCGAGGCGGGTGGCGTGGCCATATGGCTGTTGGCATTTATTTTGATGTTGAGCGTTGTTTATTTTGACCACAACGATGCTTCTTTCAACAAGATAACGAATCAGACCTCAGTCAATATTTTGGGGCATTGGGGGGGGTACATTGGCGATTTATTTTTACAATATATCGGCCTTGGAAGCAGTGCGGTGATTATGATCATGATGATTTGGGGATGGCAAATTATCTCGGCAACCCGCTCAAGGAATTTTGGAATCAAGCTAGTGTTGGCGTTTTTCTTTGTTCTGGTTACCTGCTTATTTTTTTCAAACCTTCACCCTGCCAAAAATTGGCCTGATATGCTTGGCTGCGGCTTAGGCGGTTGCATCGGTTGGTGGATGAACACCCAATTGCAGCCAGCAGGGATGGATCATTCTTTCCTGATAATGGGGATATGCCTTGCGATTTTGGCCACTTTATTTATTTATATTGCAGATATACCCTGGGCTACCTACAGGAATTTTATTCAGTTTTTAGCTCGTTTACTGAAAGCATCTCTGAAAACATTATGGGCGTTTGTCGCTTGGATATATAGGAAAATAGCGGCTATTTTCACCCCCCAAACAGCTGATAATAAAGTTGCGGTGAATGATCCTACCATAAATGTTGGGGCACACAATCCGATGCAAAAACCGACAGCCATTCTAAGGAAACCGCTTACCGCAACCCCCATTTTACTAAATCCGGCAACCCGAGCATTGGCAACAGATCAATCGGTATTACCTGTTAGACCTGAAATTTCAGCGCTAGAAAAATCTTTGCCCGAAGCAAGCAGTCCTAAAAAACCGGTCAGAAAACGATTGTTTGATAAAAAACCTTCTCCAGAAAAAGTGGTGGCTGAGCCTGTACGCTCGTCTTTCGAGCTCCCCCCTGTGGAATTAATGGCGCCACCCGCATCAAATGAAAAAATCCAAAAATTGAATGTGGAAGGATTGGAAAAAAACGCCCGTTTACTCGAATCGATTTTAAACGATTTCGGTATCCAGGGGGATGTGGTGAATGTTCGCCCTGGTCCCGTTGTTACCCTGTATGAGCTTGAACCTGCACCGGGCACTAAGACTAGCCGGGTCATTGGCCTTGCCGATGATATTGCAAGATCGATGAGCGCTGTCTCCGTGCGTATCGCCGTGGTTCCCGGCCGCAGTGTCATTGGCATTGAAATGCCTAACCAAAAACGGGAAATGGTCAGTTTTCGGGAACTGCTTTCGGACGACAGTTACAAAAAAAATACAGCCAGCTTAGCTTTAGCGTTAGGTAAGGACATTGGCGGCGGCCCTATTGTGGTGGATTTAGCCAAGATGCCGCATTTGTTGATTGCCGGAACCACGGGGTCAGGCAAATCGGTTGCCATCAATACCATGATCCTATCGCTTTTATATCGACTATCACCGGATCAGTGTAAATTCATCATGATTGACCCTAAAATGCTGGAATTATCTGTTTATGATGGCATCCCCCATCTGTTATCCCCGGTGGTGACCGACCCGAAGAAGGCCATCGTTGCCTTAAAATGGACGGTACGGGAAATGGAAACAAGATACAGAGCCATGTCAAAACTGAGCGTCCGTAACATCGCTGGCTATAATGAGCGGATTGCCACTGCCAAAAAAACCGGCGAAATCTTGATGCACCGGGTTCAAACCGGATTTGACCCAGCCACGGGCAAGCCTATCTTCGAAGAAGAACCTTTTGTTCTTGCCCCCCTGCCTTTTATCGTGGTGGTGGTGGATGAGATGGCCGATTTGATGCTAGTGGCCGGGAAAGATATTGAAGCAACCATTCAGCGCCTAGCCCAAATGGCCAGGGCTGCCGGTATTCACATTATTATGGCCACCCAACGACCATCCGTTGATGTTATCACCGGCACCATTAAAGCCAATTTTCCCACCCGGATCAGTTTCCACGTTACCTCAAGAATTGATAGCCGCACTATTCTTAGTGAACAAGGGGCTGAACAATTATTAGGGCAGGGCGATATGCTGTATATGGGCCAGGGCGGCAAAATAATCCGTGTTCATGGGCCATTTGTTTCTGATCAAGAAGTTGAAAAAATCGTGCGGTTCCTCAAAGACCAGGGCCAGCCAAATTATATTGAAGAAATTACGGAAGACGAGAATGAAGCGGGTAATACCGACGATGCGGCGGAAGCGGATAATGGGGGTGACGATTTATATGACCAAGCCGTCTCTATTGTATCTAGGGAAAAGAAAGCTTCCACCAGTTTTATCCAACGCCATTTGCAAATCGGTTATAACCGGGCCGCAAGGATTATGGAGAAAATGGAAAAAGAAGGTGTGGTTAGTGCGGCGAACCATGTCGGCAAACGCGAAGTTTTGGGACGTCATAATCAAGAGGAAATGCCATGAGAAAACTATCTGTTTCTTTTATTTTACAGCGATTTATTTTTATCAATTTATTATTGGTAGGCCTTTTCAGCAGTCGGTTTTCCTTGGCTGCCCCTCCCGCAATCCCTTTGACGGAGCAAGATATAAAAGATTTAAAAAAAGTGGAGGAATATTTTAACAACATCCAAACCTTGCAAGCGAATTTTAGCCAATATACCAAGTCAGGAATGTCCACAGGTACAATGTACATACGTAGGCCCAACCAAATGCGGGTGGAATATAACCCACCTATCCCCGTACTGATTGTCGCCAGCGGCCGGTTGGTTAGTTATTATGACAAAGAATTAAACCAATTAACGGAAGCGCCTTTATCCTCAACCCCATTGGGGTTAATTTTGGCGCAACCCTTTAGTTTGCAAAAAGGCACAACCATTACGAAAATAGCGCGCTCCCCCCAGGAATTGCAAGTCATCTTATATCAATCAGATGCACCAGATGCGGGCTTATTAGAGCTGGTTTTTACGACAACCCCTTTCCAGATAAAATATTGGCGAATCATTGATTCGGCAAATCGCGGCACCCAGGTGGTCATTAGTAACATCAAGCTGAACAGTCCCTTAAGCAACAACCTGTTTGCTCGCCCCTCTCAGACAGAAAGGGATACCCGGTAACCACTTCAAAGAAAGCGTTATCAAAAAGCGGCCTCTTTTACTCGGATACCCCAACCTAGTAGAAGAGGATTTGACGAACATTTTGTTTTCCCATAAAATCCTTCCTGTGTGACATCGTTTTAACTTCAAATCTTTTGGTCAATCATGGCAAAATTGTCTGTATCTGCCCCTGTTATCGGAATTCCAGCTTGCATTAAGGAACTTGAACTAACCCCTTTTCATGCCGTTAACCAAAAATATATTATGGCGGTTATTCAAGGGCTGGATGCTATTCCTATGATCATTCCGGCCATGGGCAGTGTTTTGAATTTTGATGGATTGTTAACCAAAGTCGACGGGTTGCTTTTCCCCGGCAGTGTTTCCAATATCCAGCCTCATCATTATAAAGGGGATGCAGACAGGCCAGACAGCCCACAAGATCCCGCCCGTGATTCGACCACCCTTCCGTTGCTACGTGCAGCCATCCACCAAGCAAAGCCCTTCTTATGTATTTGCCGGGGTATGCAAGAACTGAACGTTTCGTTGGGAGGCAGTTTATATCAACAAATTCACCAGGTCAGCGGTAAAATGGACCACCGGGAAGTGGGCCATGCGACCGCCAAAGAAAAATATATGCCGCGCCATCCCATCCATATTCAAGACCATAGTGTACTGTCCAAAATTTATGGCCAACCTACGGCGAAAGTCAATTCGCTGCATTGGCAGGGAATTAACCAGTTGGCAGCAGCCTTGCAGATTGAGGCCACCGCCCCAGATGGCATTATTGAAGCGGTATCGGTTAAAAATGCCGCAACTTTCATGATGGGGGTACAATGGCATCCCGAATATGATCTGGATGACCCCTTATCAAAAGCGATTTTCCAAGCTTTTAAAGCAGCGATCTGGCCAACAGATTCCAAGATGGCCAAGCGGAAGGCTGCGTAAAATACTTGACCTGGTCAGGTGTGTGAGAAAAGAATTTCCACCATTTCAGAAAGTCTCTTGGCCTTGCGAATTGCTACATGGAATGTCAACTCTGTTCGTTTGCGCCTGCCATTGTTGGCTGCTTATATCCAGCAATCACAACCTGATGTCATCTGCCTTCAAGAAACCAAAGTGGTTGATCAGGCTTTTCCCCAAGAATTTTTCCGCCAGTACGGTTATCCCCACCAACTGGTTTCCGGTATGAAAAGCTATAATGGCATGGCCGTCTTATCAAAAATTCCCTTCCATCCTTATCTGAAAAGATCGTGGTGCGATTTAGAAGATTGCCGGCATATTTCGGTAAAGCTTGAAAATAATAGGATTATTCATAATTTTTATGTCCCCGCAGGCGGCGATATTCCCGATTCGGCGGTCAATAAAAAATTTGCTCATAAATTGCAGTTTGTCCAGGAAATGGCTAGTTTTTTAAAAACCACCCACCTGCCCAGTGACCCAGTGATTATTTTGGGAGATTTTAATATTGCCCCCTTGCCCCAAGATGTATGGTCCCATCAACAGCTGCTGGGGGTCGTCAGCCATACTCCGATAGAGACAAATCATTTGGAGAAAGTCCGGGAGTCCCTTGCTTGGGTTGATGCCGTTCGCCAGTTTTTTCCCGCTGACCAGAAATTATATAGTTGGTGGAGTTACCGGGCGGCTGATTGGCAAAAAAGCAACCGCGGGCGCCGGTTGGATCATATTTGGGTTACACCGTCTTTAAAGCCTTATCTCCACCATGCTGAAATTATCACCCATGCCCGGGGGTGGCCCACTCCTTCTGATCATGTGCCCGTCCATATTGATTTGGGGAATTAGGACTTGTCATTTATGACGCATCATAGATAAGTTTGTATTTCCGAGACATTCTATCCATAGTCAAACGCAGGGGGAACCCCCCTTGCAGTTTTTGCCGCAGCCTGTAGATGTGGCTTTCCACCGTTCGGGTTTCAATATTATTGGCATAACCCCAAATTTCTTTTAGTAAATCCTTGCGGTTCAACCCTTCCGGCCGATGATGCAATGCTTTTAAAATGGCTATTTCTTTTTCCGTTAAATAGACTTTTTTATTGTTTTTTTTACAAAATATATATTGCTGCAAAGGATCAAAAAGATAGAGATCTGTTTCAATTGGTTTCCGTTCATTATTTTGCAACAGCAACTGTAAATACTCAACCAACTGCTGCAGACGGAATGGTTTTTGCAGCCATTTGATCCCGCCTTGACGATATTCAGCCTCCCTATCGGTGGCCGCACTCAGGATAAGAAGTGGTTGATCTGGACTGGCATGTCTAAAATTTGCCAAAAAATCGTCCATAACCCCTTGATCAAAGCCATCAAGATCCAAAACAATGACAGGCTTATGAGGACGTGGTGGGTATATATCAGATAGCTCTTGGGTGTAATCAACAGCAATTCCTAATTTATTACCTAAATCAGTTTTTAATAATTGAGATCAAAAAAACGTCATGGCTTACCACCATGATTTGAGCCGGGATAGCTTTGTTATTTTTTAAATGGCCCAAGTTTTCTTCCTTTTGCTCCCTGCAGCTAATTTTTCTTAACCATTCTCATCGTAATATGTCATATATTATAAAATTGATTATGAAACAGTGCCAACATTTTATTTTAAACGATAAGAACCCATGACTGCGAAAGAACCACAGCCCTACATCTCAGCCTCTGCCCTAACCTACCGTTGCATCAGCGAAATAAAGCGCGGCAATCCTGTTATTTTGCAGCATCCAGCGGCCGCTTGCTTTTTTATAGCTTTAGACAGCTTGTCGGCTGCCGGATGGCGCCAATTATCCGCCCAATTTTCCGCAGATTGGCGTTTAGTCATTAGCCAGAACCGGTTATCCAGCCTGGAACAACAGCCGCTTCCTCCTCCTGCGTCTAACCAGGCAGTCGTCCGATCCTTACCAACCTGTTCTTATCAACAGCTCCGTGAATTATTATCGCTGGATGCTTTACCAACAACAGCTTACATTTCATCTAACACTCTTACTGTTGACATAGCCGAGAAAACCGCCCTTGCTTTGTTAAGACAAGCCGGTTTAATGCCCTTGGGAATCAGCCAATTTTTGCTGGCCGAATCGATTCCTTCTTATACAGGAAAGCATCATATTCTCTCTTTCAGTCTGGATCAATTGCAACCCATAGGCTCACCCAACAAAGAAGTGGATTTTGTAGTGGAAACCCTACTGCCCCTGACTGCTGCCGAAGAAAGCCGCATTATTTTATTTCGGGAAAAGGGCGCTGAAACAGAACATATGGCTGTCATTATCGGTAACCCCGATTTCACCAAACCCGCGCTTACCCGGATTCATTCATCCTGTTTAACGGGTGATGTGCTTGGCAGTTTACGCTGTGATTGCGGGTCACAACTGCAACAATCAATTGAATATATGGCAAAACACGGGGGCGGGGTTTTAATTTATTTATTACAAGAAGGCCGCAATATCGGTTTGGCCAACAAACTACGCTCCTATCATTTGCAAAACCAAGGTTTGGATACGTTGGCAGCCAATTGGCATTTAGGGTTTTCGGCGGATGAACGCTCTTTTGAGCTGGCCACCATTTTGCTAAAACATTTGGGGATTTCGTCTATCCAACTGCTATCTAACAACCCCTTGAAATCACAGGCCCTGCAAGCAGGCGGGATAAAAATTGACCGGATGGTGCCGATGCTGGGACGCCGCAATGCTTTTAATCAGGATTATTTAAAAACAAAAAAACAAAAAATGGGACATCATTTGTCATAGAAGCTGACACCTGACCCTTTTTTTTAAGCACTGTAGCCATAAAAACGGTTGGAGGATTTTATTGCTTAGCATCGATTTTGGTGGTTTTTCATCCCTAGTTATTTGGGAGACGGGGGCCAAAAATTTTTGTCCCCAACCTTAATTGAGTGGAACCTAAGCGAATCGCGATTGGGTAATCCTGGCTCATCCCCATGCTTAGTTCTTTTAAGCCGCAGCGCTGGGCTAAACCATATAACAGGCTGAAATGCGGGGCAGGATGTTGATCTGCGGGCGGGATGGCCATTAATCCTTTAACTTTTAATCCCAAATTTTGGCAGAAACTAACCAATTCTTGGGTTTTTTGTGGCGCAATCCCGCTTTTTTGGTCTTCATTTCCTGTATTTACTTGCACAAAATATTCTTTTTGCAGGGATTGTTTCTGTTGTTCTTTGGCTAGCATTTCTGCCAATTTTGGTCGGTCTACACTTTCAATCACATCAAACAAGGATAAAGCAGCAGCAACCTTATTGGTTTGTAAAGGGCCAATGATGTGCAGCCGCAATTTAGGACAGGACGAACGCAAAATGGGCCATTTCTCCAACGCTTCCTGCACATAATTTTCCCCAAACAATTGATGGCCTGCTTCCAATAAGCTCTTTATGAGCTCCGCTGGCTGTTGTTTGCCAACCACCAATATTTCGCACGAATCACTCGATCGACTTGCTTGCATCAGCAAAGAATGAATTTCTTGTTGGGTTTTTTGGTATGTATCAATCAAGCTATTGTGCATGGCCTGCTTCATCATTCAAAATGTTTGGATAAAAACCTACCTGAGGCCCTTGACCAATAAAAAAGAGGGGACAAACTATGCCCCCTCTTTTCATCCTAACGATATCAAAACTAGAAGCCGATCGTCATACCAAATTGGAAGGTATACGACTTATAGTTATCATTTCCAGCAATCTTTGCCTTATAAACATCATGGGTAACCGCGCCATCTAAAGTCACGCCAGTTCCTAAAGCATAAGAGGTGGTGATCATATAAACATCATGGGTATCTTTTTTGGAGACATTGTCCAAGTCATACCAAGCGCGCAGCCAGGTAAAGCCGAACTTGAACGCGTCCATTTGCCATGTGCCTGTTAAACCAAAGGTTTTGCTGTCCAAAGTATGAGCGCTACCCAAGTTAAATCCTTGTTGATAGCCCATGCCCAAGCTTAAATTGCCGAAGGTAACCGCACCACCAAACTGGTAGTAGCTGGCTTTCCCGCTGCCTTTATTGGTTTCAGGGTCAAATGCTTTTTCCCAACCGGCATAGGCGCTAACGCCAAAGCTGCCAATGGTCACATCATAGGTGGCCCCTAATGACCATTCCCTGGAATCACCACTATTGCCACCATTCAGACCGCCTGCTGACCCATCCGGGAAGTTACTGGCATCATCTTCGGTATCATCAATCATGTAAGATGTGGCCACCCGGAACCCACCGAAAGATGGCGAGAAATAGGCAATCTTGGTTCCTTTATCGTTAATAGTATTGCAAACGTCTGTTGAGTCACTATTAACTAATTGCAGACCGTCTCTACCCAAATTGCTGAAATTCATGGCGCCAGCAACCGGGAAAGCATCGGAAGCTGTGCTTAAACCACCGCACAATAACCCAGCAGCGCTGCCAAAGTTACCAATACGCACTTCACCCAAGCCACTCTTTAAGTAAGCATAGGTGGCATCGATTTGATCGCCCTTTGTTTGACCTTCCAACTCGAATTTAACGCCAGCTGTGACCCCGATATCCATCGTGAATTCGCCGCTAAAATGAACTTCGGTATTTTGCTTTAAATTGGCGTTGCGACGGCCATCACCTTCGCTATATTTACTATCAGCGGTAAAACCGAGGGCTGCGTGATAAAAGCCAGAAATACCCAATTTTAACGGCTCGCCTGCATTAGCAGCCGAGAAAGAAGCAACACTCATCAGTAATGTGCTACCCAAAAGAATTTTTTTCATCATCTTTGGTTTCCCAAGTTAAAAGTTAATTAAATACAAAAATTTCACCTGAAAAAGTCTTCCTTAGAAGAAAAACTGTACCCCTGCAAAATTTTTAACAAAACCATAAAGAATATATAATATTCTGAAGTCCAGGATACCGCCCTATTTGTTATACTCCAACTTGCCGACACTCGGCATTTTCGAATAAAACGTTAGATGTTTCGTGTAAGCCCCTGAACAATAAGAAAAAATATATATTTAATGCTTAACAGTTTTTCATCTTATCTAGGTAACTGGCGTGGTCAAGCGTATTCTATGCTGAATCCCACCAGATTATAAGATTTTTTTACTGCTGTTGCAGTTATGCAACATTGGCCTATGCATGCATGACGATTATTTGATTGCACTCGTTCACTGTTGCTGGCCTGAGTGTTTTGTCCCGTCGAGGCCACCCTGATCTTGATAAGAGGCCATTCCCGAACATTGCGGCCCTTATGTTAGGCCACCTGGTCAATAAAGAATAGTCACTCCTAAAATATTAAGGAAGGCTGACCAAATCGGCCAGTTTGTTTTGTAAATGGATTGATATGTTCCATAAAAAAATGCTACCATTTCCTAATATAATTGTGTATTGTTGACCCTATAATATGATTATTTCAGGAGTATCCGATGTTGACCACCCCTTCTGTTCCGAAAAAGCTTTGCTTAAACACCTCTTTTTCATACCGTGTCTGCACGAAACTTTTGCTGATTTCCTTCGCCGGTTTTATCCTGGCCAATTGTTCTGCTGGGGATCCCAATGATCCTGGTATCCAAGGGGCGACGGGGGCTGAGCAGCGGCGCATCCGCAACGGCGGCAATCAAACGGTTTGGGGCGATGGCGGCTTGAACTTATTTGGCAAAAACAATAAGGGGCCGGTCGTGGTTGAAGGGGTTGGGGTCAACAGCTTTCCTGTGGCGCGCCTCCCTGGATGCTATTTCCTTTATGCCGCTGGTTTCTGCTGATCCTTTTGGCGGTGTCATCATTACCGATTGGTATAGCAGTCCGGAACTCCCAAATGAGCGGTTTAAGGTGAATGTACGGATTTTAACCCGTGATCTGCGGGCAGATGGGATTAGCATTTCCTTATTCCGCCAAACCCGGACAAATGCCAATGCCGCATGGGCAGATGCCATTACCAGCAAAAAGGCTATCCGCGATTTAGAAGATGCGGTTTTGGCCCGCGCCCGCGAATTACGAATCGGCGCCCGTTAATTCAAGTCGCCTGAAAAAAGATCAGGGTTTTGATCAATCCCCTCCTTATATTTAAGGCACGGCTTGGATATAATGCTAGGGGCGAGGATATAGGGAACCTGGTATGAAAGGGTTAGGTGAATTGGCCTTTTGTACCAGAGGGATTCATAGCGATAGAATGGTTTTATTTGAGAGCGATGGGGCAAATGTCTCGATATAATTTCAAGGAAATTGAATATAAATGGCAACAACGATGGGAAAGTAAGGGAACTTACCATTGCAACCCAGATACTTCCCAGCCAAAATACTATGTTCTTGGCATGTTCCCATACCCTTCCGGGCGGATCCATATGGGCCATGTCCGCAATTATATGATTACCGATGTCATTGCCCGTTATAAAAGGGCCTGTGGCTATAATGTGTTACATCCTATGGGTTGGGACGCCTTTGGCTTGCCAGCGGAAAATGCCGCTATCCAACATAACATTCACCCAGCCCGTTGGACTTATGAAAATATTGCCTTAATGAAGGAACAATTGAAATCGCTAGGATTTTCGTTCGATTGGTCCCGGGAATTAGTTACTTGCCATCCTGACTATTATCGGCATGAACAAAAAATGTTTTTGGATTTGTGGAAAAAAGGGCTGGTTTACCGGAAGCAATCGGTCGTTAATTGGGATCCCACCGACCAAACTGTTTTGGCGAATGAGCAGGTGATTGATGGCCGCGGCTGGCGTTCAGGAGCGTTAGTTGAAAAACGGTATTTGTGGCAATGGTTCTTTAAAATCACCCATTATACCCAAGAACTTTTGGAAGGCCTGGATACTTTAACCGAATGGCCGGAAAAAGTTCGCACGATGCAGCAAAACTGGATCGGTTTATCGCATGGGGCGCTGGTGCAGTTTGCCCTGCGGCGGCGCCTGGACGTGATTAATGTTTTTACCACCCGTCCTGATACTTTATTTGGAGCTGCCTTTTGTGCTATCTCCGCGAATCACCCGCTAGCGCTTGAGTTGGCTAAAAGCAGTCGTAAGATTGCCACATTTTTGGAAGAATGCGGACAATCTGCTGTGAATGAAGCAACATTAGAAAAAATGCCGAAAAAAGGCGTCGATACAGGTTTGAAGGCTATTCATCCGTTGGATCCCCGCATTGAATTACCGGTTTTCATTGCCAATTTTGTCTATATGGACTACGGCACCGGCGCCATTTTTGGCTGCCCGGCACATGACCAGCGGGATTTGGAGTTTGCCAGGCAATATCAATTACCAGTAAAACCCGTTGTTACCCCTGCCTCCTATCAAGCAAACGATTTTCAAATTCAAGATATTGCTTATACAGAAGATGGGATTTTGCAGCATTCCGATTTCCTGAATGGGTTGACGGTGGCAGATGCCCAAAAAAAGGTGATTGAAAAACTAACCCAAATTGGCAAGGGAAAATCCCTTGATGCTTTCCGGCTGCGTGATTGGGGGGTATCGCGCCAACGGTATTGGGGCTGCCCTATCCCGGTTATCCATTGCCCTGATTGCGGGGCAGTGCCTATGGCTTTAGAAGATTTGCCTTTGGTGTTGCCGGAAGATGTCAGTTTTGAT
Source organism: Rhodospirillaceae bacterium (assembly GCA_016722635.1). Lineage (NCBI taxonomy): Bacteria > Pseudomonadati > Pseudomonadota > Alphaproteobacteria > Rhodospirillales > Rhodospirillaceae > Rhodospirillaceae bacterium. The sequence continues at coordinate 331,052 of JADKIX010000011.1, forward strand.
CAACCTGGCAATCCGCTTGATCATCATCCTACTTGGAAATATGTGGATTGCCCCCGTTGCGGGAAGTCCGCGCAACGGGAAACCGATACCTTGGATACTTTTGTTGAGTCTTCGTGGTATTTTGCCCGCTTCTGTTCACCGCAATCCTCCGCTTCTTTTCAAGCCGCCGATGCCCGTTACTGGTTGCCGGTCGATCAATATGTGGGTGGCGTTGAACATGCGGTATTGCATTTATTATATGCGCGTTTTTTCACTCGGGCGTTGCGTGATTGCGGCTACTTAACGTTAGATGAGCCTTTCAAAGGCTTATTTACCCAAGGGATGGTCGTTCACGAAACCTACCGCCATCAGCAGGGCCATTGGCTTTTCCCCCATGAGGTAGAAAAAAAGCCTGCTGGCCAATATGTATGCTCAGCAGATCAAACGCCGGTTACGGTGGGTCGGTCTGAAAAAATGAGCAAATCAAAAAAGAATGTGATCGATCCAACCCAAATCATCGAGATGTATGGGGCAGATACTGCCCGTTGGTTCGTGTTATCCGATAGTCCTCCTGACCGTGATTTTGAATGGACTAATGCTGGTGCCGAAGGAGCTTGGCGTTTTATTCAGAAAATATGGCGGTTATTATCTTTATTACATAACCCATCCCCGTCGGCAGAGTCGTTGCCATTATTCCGCCGGACAATCCATAAAACGATTGCTGGCGTTACGGCTGATATTGAGGCTTTCCGATTTAACCGAGCTATCGCCCGCCTGTATGAATTGGTAAATGCCTTCAGTGACAATATCACTAAAAGCGATTTGCAAGAAGGGTTAGAGACATTGGCACAACTGATCCAACCTTTTATGCCCCATTTAGCTGAAGAGCTATGGCAGCAACTAGGCCACCGTCAATCCATCATGCAGCAACCCTGGCCAAAAGCCGATGAAGCCCTTATCCAGGAAGAGACCCACGTGATTGCCATTCAGATCAATGGTAAGATGCGGGATACTGTCACAGTACCCAAAGAGGTATCAGAACAAGTATTGAAGGAAAAAGCCCTTCTGCAACCCGCCATACAAAAATTTCTTGCTAATCGGCCGATCAAAAAAATAATTGTTGTGCCGAACCGCTTAATTAACATCATGGTAGATGACACCAAATGAAGATAGCCCGCCTGCCGCCGTCACGGTTGATCTGTTTCTTGGTTATATCTTTTTTGCTTTCTTCCTGCGGTTTTCGTCCGCTTTACGCCCCTGCTTTGAGCACCAACAATACGGGCCTTTCCCTATATAATATTGTGGCTATCCAAGGGCTAAAGAATCGCTTGGGACAAGCGGTGTATACGGAATTATCCAATCAGTTATTATTGGTACCAGCCCCCTCCGACAAACATTATATTTTATCCCTTATATTAAAAGAAACTGAATCAGACTTGGTCTTGGATAGGGGGGGGGTGATTATTCGCAAGACATACAAGATAACCGCCGCCTATCAATTGCAGCTCCAAGGCAGCGATCCTATCTTGCTCAAGGGAGTGGCCCAGTCAGACACCCATTTTAATTATGTCCTTTCCGGTTATGCAGCTTATGTTGCCAAGGAAGAGGCTCAATTGCGCTTAGCGAAAGAACTTGCCTATCAGATCCATCAACGCGTCAGCATTTTCCTAACTTCCCGCTGATTTATGAAGATTTCGCCGCAAAAGTTTGAAAGCCTCTTATCATCCTCTCAATCACCTTCCCCTTTTTTTGGTTTTGGAACGATCCTTATTTTCGGCCCAGATCACGGCTCGATCAGGAATTATAGTGAACGTTGTATCAAAAAACTGTTAGGCACTCCTCCTGATCCTTTTCGCTTCAATAGTTTCTTTTGGAATAACGCGCAAGAAACGGGTTTATTAATTGCCGATTGTTTAAACGAGTTTCCTTTATCCGGTGGCCACCGGGTTGTGCAGGTACGGCAAGTTACGGACAGCTTTTTAGCGCCCTTAAAAGACATTTTAACCCATGGCACCCATCAAAGCTTCCTGTTATTGGAAGGAGATGATTTGCCTGCCAAATCTACCCTGCGCAAATTTATGGAAGCGCACGGACAAGCAGGGTTATTAGGGTGTTATCCCTTAGATGAGAAGGAACAAGCGTATTTCATTGAACGCACCTTGACAGCCCATGGCATGAGAGCCGATAGGGACGGGTTGTTGCTATTGCAGCGTTATTTGCCAGCTCATAAACTGGCTATTGAAAATGAAATTACCAAATTGGCGCTCTATCTTAGCCCTCAACCTACAACATCTTCCTCCAACCTACTGACGGTTGATATCATTTCACTATGTTTAGGGGATCAAGGTGAGATATCGCTTCATGATTTGGTTTATAGTTTTGCCGGACAGAAACTAGATGATTTTTCAACTCATTACCCGCGATGTTTGGCGGAAGGGGAAACTCCGATTTCGATCATCCGGGCAGTTTTGCGGCATCTGCAACAATTTTGGCGCGCCCGGGTGATTATGGATGGGCAACAGCTTTCCCTTGATCAAGCAGTGATACAATTAAAACCCCCTATATTTTATAAATATCAAGCCGCTTTTTGCCGTCAATTTTCTTTATGGCCGCTTGAGCGCTTAATGGCTACTTTTCTAGAATTAACTAATTTGGAAATTCGCTGTAAGCAGCCCCATGCACCCGCCTCGGAAATAACTTTTCACCAATTGCTACAAATCATGCAAATAAATAGTTAAACGCCTACCGCTGGTTTTTGATGCGCCTGGAATGATAAATAATCGTTTCACGTGAAACAAAGAACCTTATATAAGAGTCAAGCAGCTACTGTTCCGGATTCCCGTTACAAAACAGCGCCAGGAAAAATGTTTAGTTGCCAATTTTCCAGTTGGACGGATTAGCCCTCTATTTTCTTATCACTGCTCTAGGGAAGACCTAAGGCAATTTCAAGGAAAGTGACTGGTTTTAAAAAATTAAAAAATCCTGCCTATGATCCTGGTGTCAAAAGGCTATCGCCATTCCTTTTAGGTAGGTGGCAGGTTATTTTTTTTGTGCCTGCAACCGATGGAGGATGGCTTCTAATTCCTGCAAGGTTTTATACCGCAATGTCAGCATACCGCCGTTCCCATGCAGGGTAATGCGTGCTTTTGCCCCAAGCAAGGTTGATAAATCTTTTTCCAAGGCAATAATTTCTGATTGACGGTTTTGCCAACGATTAGCTGCAATGTTTTTTAAAGCTTTATGGTTTTTGCGGCTTAATTCCTCTGTCTCCCGCACGCTTAAATCTTCCGCAATCACCTGTCTTGCTAAACGCACCGGATCCTTGGCATTAAGTAGCGCGCGGGCGTGACCCGCGGATAAATCGCCGCGCGTCAGTAATTCTTTAATTTCCGCGGGTAAATCCAGCAATCGCATCAGGTTGGCAATATGACTGCGGCTTTTCCCAACCATTTCTGCAATTTCTTCCTGTTTTTTGCCGAATTCATGGAGCAAGCGGTGATAGGCTTCCGCTTCTTCCAATGGCAGTAAATCCTGGCGTTGCAAATTTTCAACCAGAGCAATCTGCAGAACTTCCTGGTCATTCATTTCCTTGATAACAACCGGTACTTCTTTTAAGGCAGCAATTTTTGCTGCCCGCCACCGGCGCTCACCCGCAATAATTTCATACTGTCCCGCAAGATTGGGGTGCTTCCTGACCAATAAAGGTTGCAAAATCCCATCCTGCCGGATGGATCCAGCCAATTCATTCAATTGTTCCGGCAGGAATGTCCGCCTTGGCTGTAAGGTGCTGGGTTGTAGCACATCATGGGCCAGTAGCAGGAATGAAGGGGATGATGTTTCTTCGCCTTCCACCATATTGCCAAATAAAGCCGCTAACCCGCGCCCTAAATTTCGTTTTTCAACCATGATTTTATACCCCAGAAATTAAATAACCAGTTTTTCACGGCGCACCATTTCGGCTGCTAATTGGATGTAAGCTTGGGCCCCAACGCTTTGATGATCATATAATAATACCGGTTTTCCGTGGGAAGGGGCTTCCGATATTTTCACGTTACGCGGGATAACCGTTTCATATACCTTATCCCCGAAATATTGGCGCGCATCCCCCGCCACTTGATTACATAAATTATTGCGCCGATCATACATGGTCAAGACAATGCCTTGGATCTCAAGCCCCGCATTCAATCCCGCCCGTACCCGTTCAATGGTTTTAATCAGCAAGCTAAGGCCCTCCAAAGCATAAAACTCACATTGTAAAGGCACCAAAACTTGAGCGGCGGCGACAAACGCGTTTAGGGTTAATAAGTTTAAAGAAGGCGGGCAATCAATGAAAATAATATCAAAAAGCTTCTTGTCTATTTTTTGCAAAGCCATTTGTAATTTATGTTCACGTTTTGGCATTTCCACCAATTCAATTTCCGCCCCCGCTAATTTGATCGAGGCTGGAATGATAAAAAGGTCAGGAACCTGGGTGGTTTGGATCAGCGGGGTTGGGTCCTTATCCGCAATCAGCATGTCATAAGTGGACAATTGGCGTTTGGTTTGATCAATCGCCAAACCGGTGCTGGCATTCCCCTGGGGATCCAAATCAACCACCAAAATCTTTAACCCATAAGCGGCTAAGGCGGTTGCCAGATTCACGGCAGTAGTGGTTTTACCAACCCCCCCTTTTTGATTAGCAATCGCAATAATTCTTGGTTTATTCATCAGACTGCCTTTACATTCTAGGGATATTTTGCCAACCACGGCAATGGCTGGCTTACTTTACTTGCTTTGCCTATTTTAGAATTTTTTGAGCCCATCACTGCCTCGGTTTTGGTGTTAGGCGATTCGCGTTATTTTTTCAATGATTAAAATCTTAGCTTGCAAATCTGTTAAACTAGAGTGGGCTTGATACGAAAAATTCCAGTGCTTTTGCGCCTGTTGGATTTCTTCTTTCCATAATTTCCCTTTTAAGAAAACAGCCTTGGCCTGGTCATGCCATTGATGGCGGCAAAGGTTAAATAATTGATCCAATTTTGCCAGCGCCCTGGATGTTACTATATCAATTTTCAGGAATTCAACTGTTTCCACCCGTTGATTAAGTACGGTTATTTTTTTTGATGCAATAGCTGCAGTTCCAAACAGCTGATAGGCAACTTCCTCCAAAAAAATCGCTTTGCGCTGGTCTGACTCAACTAAAACAACTTCTGGGACACCCATGATGGCTAAAACTATTCCCGGCAAACCGGCGCCCGATCCCATATCGATTATCTTTTGGGGAAGCACTGGTAATAAGGTCAGGATTTGGCCGCTATCTAAAATATGACGTTCCCAAATATCCCCAACCGTTTCCTCCGCAATCAAATTCAACCTTTTTTGCCATTGGCCGAGAAGGGTCACATATAATTGCAGGCGCTGAAATGTTTCACGTGAAACATGTAAAAGGGCTGCACATTCTTCTGCGGTTTTTGTCATGGGTCCAAGCTTATGATCAATTATGCCGTTTGCTGAACGGGCTTTTTATAGGCATATTTCAATAAAATCGTTAAAGCAGCTGGGGTGATGCCCGGAATACGGGAGGCGGCCCCAACACTATACGGCTTGGCTTGATTAAGCTTTTTTTGCAGCTCGGCCGACAAACCAGGAATACCTGAAAAATCCAATAATGGTGGCAAAAAAAGTTCTTCATCTTGACGGAATAACCGGATATCGGTTTCATGCCTTTTCATATAACCAGAATATTTGGCTTCAATTTCCAATTGCTCTACAATAGCGTTCGGAACCCCCACTAGATTTGGAAAAATTTTGCATAATTGCTGCCAATCTACTAGTGATGCAGCCAACACATCCAACACCGATCGTTTAACCCCGTCCGCATTGACGCCCACACCCAAGCGTTGCCATTCTGTCGGGGTGGCCGACATTTTTTCAAGTGTTTGCTGCGTGGTTTGTAATTGTTCCATTTTGGTTATGTAATGCTGCTGACGAAGCGCACCCACACACCCTATTTTGATCCCACGCCCAGTTAAACGGCGATCGGCATTATCACTGCGCAAATGTAGGCGATATTCTGCCCGTGAGGTAAACATGCGGTAGGGTTCATTTGTTCCCAAAGTAACCAGATCATCGATCATAACCCCGATATAGGATTCACTGCGGTCAAAAAATCTCGGGTGCCTTTCCACTGGCCTTATAAGCGGCATTCAATCCTGCTACAATCCCTTGCGCTGCAGCCTCTTCATACCCCGTAGTTCCGTTGATTTGGCCTGCCAAAAACAGGCGGGGCATTTTTTTTGCCTCAAGCCAAGGATATAATTCCTTTGGGTCTACAAAATCATATTCAATGGCATATCCTGGCCTGATCACTTTCGCATTGGCTAAACCCGGGATGGTTTTCAAAAGTGCTAGCTGCACATCTTCCGGCAGGGACGTGGAAATGCCGTTGGGATAAACGGTATCGTCATCCAAACCTTCCGGTTCTAAAAATATCTGGTGCCGGGAACGGTCTGCAAAACGCACGACCTTGTCTTCAATAGAGGGGCAGTAACGCGGCCCAATGCCTTCAATTTGGCCAGAATACATGGGGGAGCGATGCAAATTGGTCCGAATAATCGCATGAGTCGCCTCATTCGTGGCGGTTAAATAACAAGGGATTTGTGGGGTTGTAATAGCCGTGGTTAGATAGGAAAAAGCCGGGATGGGAAAATCGCCGGGCTGCTTCTCCAAGCCTGACCAATCAATGGTCCGCCCATCTAGTCTGGGAGGAGTGCCTGTTTTCAAGCGCCGCAATTGAAACCCGATTCGCTCGAGTGAATTTGAAAGCCCTAAAGACGGTTTTTCTCCTACCCGGCCAGCTGGAACCTTTTTCTCGCCAATATGGATAAGGCCGCGTAAAAACGTACCGGTGGTAATCACCACAGCGCCCGCATAAAGGTTCTTTCCCTCAGCTGTCTGCACGCCGATGATTTCGTGGCTCTTCTCATCAACCAAAAGATTTTCAACGGATGCCTGGTAAATCTCCAGGTTTACCTGTTCCGCCAAGGCCGCTTGCATGGCAGCCCGGTATAATTTACGGTCGGCTTGCGCCCGCAACCCTCGCACCGCATGCCCTTTACTGGCGTTTAACATACGGAATTGGATACCTGCTTTGTCAGCTACCCGTCCCATCAACCCATCTAGCGCATCAATTTCCCTGACCAAATGTCCCTTGCCCAATCCACCAATGGCTGGGTTGCAGGACATCTCCCCAATCGTTGCCTGTTGGTGGGTCACCAGCAATGTCTTGGCCCCTAAACGAGCCGCCGCCGCCGCCGCTTCACAGCCAGCATGGCCACCCCCAATGACGATCACATCTACTTTCATCTTATAAACCCTACCGTTCTGAAAATTATTCGCCTTATATTAGATACGGATGAATTTGCCTATTTGCCAATGCAAAATTCCCTGAAAATAACGTCCAACATCTCTTCGATATGGACCCGCCCGGTGATTTCACCCAAGGCCCTTATGGCCAAGCGAAGATCTTCGGCCATTAATTCTATAGATACGGTCATATCAGCTTGTGCTAAGCTCAGCAAGCATTTTTCCAATGCTTGGCGGTGGCGGTGGCGGGTAATCAGGGGGGCAGAGCCAATTGCTGTTCCCACCATTTCCCCTATTTTCTGTTTCAAGAACTCCATAAAATCCGCTAAGCCCGCACCAGTTTGCAAACTGATAAAAAAGGTATTTGGTGCGGGTGATGCTGCCATAGGAACAGAAGGGGATAGATCAATTTTATTGACCAAAAAAATTGTCTCCGAAGTCACTAATTCCCGAATATCATCGGGTATTTTCGGCCAGTCTTGTGCCGAAACCATCAGTAGCTGGATATCACTTGCCAACGCGTGCTGCCGTGCCCGCCTGACACCTTCCTCTTCAATGCTATCCGTGGTTGGCCGCAACCCCGCCGTATCGGCAATCGTGACCGGTACCCCCCCGATATTCAAGGTTGTTTCCACAATATCGCGGGTCGTGCCAGCAATAGGGGAGACGATGGCAACATCTCGCCTTGAAAGCCAGTTAATCAAGCTTGATTTGCCAGCATTTGGTGGCCCTACGATGGTCAGCATCAATCCTTGCCTGATCCGTTGGCCGCGATTGCCGTCTGCCAGGTGGTTTTTAATCTGGGTTTGCAAATCAGCCAATTTTTGCTTGACCATGTGGTTTAATTCAGCCGGTAATTCTTCATCAGGAAAATCAATATAAGCTTCGAGATAAGCCGCCAAATGCACTAAAGCATGCCGCCAAATTTCGTATAATTTTCCCAGTTCCCCTTGATATTGGCGCAAGGCTTGGCGACGCTGAGCTTCCGTTTCTGCCGCAATTAAATCAGCCAATCCTTCAACGGCCGTCAAGTCCAACTTTCCGTGTTGAAAAGCCCGTTTGGTGAATTCGCCAGCTTCCGCAAGACGGGTTTCAGGAAACTGCTGTAATTCCTTAATCAATATTTCAACAATGGCGCGGCTGCCATGCACCTGCAATTCTGCCATATCTTCCCCAGTAAAACTGGCAGGGTTGGGAAACCACAAAACCAACGCTTCATCTAAGATTTTAGCTTGCTGCCCTGCCAGGTTATCGCTGGAGCTGCTGTTGATATATAGTAAATTTCGCTGAGCCCGCCGAGGCAAAGGCAGTTTTTTTTGGGTGATTTGGGTTAGGATATCGGCAGTTTTTGGGCCAGAAATACGAATAATGGCAATCGCTGCGGGCAATGACCCGGTCGATAAAGCAAAAATAGTTTCCGTTAGATTGGGATCAGCAGGAAGGGACAAGGGGAGCTTTATCCGTTGGTTTTAACATCAATCGATCGACAATCTTCCCTTGCAGAAGGTGGTTTTGGACGATTTCCTCAGCTTCTGCAACCGTTTGGCAATGATACCAAATGCCTTCGGGATAAATCACCACCACCGGACCTAATTCACACCGGTCCAAACACCCCGCGCTGTTAATACGCGTATCATCAAGCCCCAATTCTTTGGCACGCGCCTTCATATAATTCCGCAGTTTTTCAGAACCCTTAACCTTACATGAGCCGCGCGCATGATCGGCAGGACGTTCATTGGTGCAAAAAAACACATGATTGCGATAATAAAGCGGAACGGGAGAATTTACTTTGGGATGAGTGGTCATTTTTTACTGTCTTTTTTCTGAAAACTGCTACTAAAATCGGCGAATTTCTTTTGCCATTCCTGCCAATTTTCGGACATTCCGCCCATCCAGCTTTTCAGCAATTTTTCAGGACTTGATTCGCTGATGGCTGATAAAAGTTTTTCCTGGATTTCTTTTAAAAGCTCCTGTTGCATAGCACTCACATCCGGCAATCCGACCAGCCGCCTGATTTCCTCAGGTGGGCATTCAACCTCAATATGAAATTTCATGTGGCTATTTCCCTTACTGCAAAGGTTATTTTAGGGGGCTTCATTGGGATGGTACAACTTTTTGGCTTGCCGTCAAATCTTTCGATCAAAGTCTGATGATTCTGTGGGTTTAAGCGAAGAATAATGCGTGCCAGAAACATAAGCTTGCAAAGACAGCGCGCTTATATTTTGTACAAAGCCCACAAGGATATAACTGCTAGCGTAACCCTATCGCTATTGATTCATCGAGGCAAAAAAGTCGGCATTATTTTTGGTTAAGCGCAGCTTATCTAATAAAAACTCCATGCCATCAATTGCTCCCATCGGCATGAGGATGCGGCGTAAGACCCACATTTTAGAAAGGGTTGCCTTATCCACCAACAACTCTTCCTTACGTGTCCCTGATTTGGTGATGTCAATGGCCGGGAAGGTCCTTTTATCTGAAAGTTTACGGTCAAGAATGATTTCTGAATTTCCCGTACCCTTAAATTCCTCAAAAATAACCTCATCCATGCGGCTGCCAGTATCAATCAAGGCGGTCGCGATAATGGTTAACGACCCACCTTCTTCAATGTTACGTGCGGCGCCGAAAAAGCGTTTGGGGCGTTGCAAGGCATTCGCATCCACACCCCCGGTTAAAACTTTACCCGAAGATGGCACAACTGTATTATAAGCACGGGCAAGCCTGGTGATCGAATCAAGCAAAATCACCACATCCTTTTTATGTTCAACCAACCTTTTGGCTTTTTCAATAACCATTTCAGCAACCTGCACATGCCTTGCCGCCGGTTCATCAAAGGTTGAACTGACCACTTCGCCTTTGACCGATCTGGCCATATCCGTCACTTCTTCTGGACGTTCATCGATGAGTAAAACGATCAAATAACATTCCGGGTGGTTTTGGGCGATGGCATGGGCAATGTTTTGCAACATAACGGTTTTGCCGGTTCTTGGTGGGGCAACAATCAGCGCCCGTTGGCCTTTGCCAAGCGGGGCAATCAGATCCGTGATACGGGTGGTTAAATCCTTGCGGTTGGGATTCTCAATTTCGCATTTCAACCGCTCATCAGGATAAAGCGGGGTTAAATTGTCGAAATTGATCCGGTGGCGGACTTTTTCCGGCTGATCAAAATTGATGGTATTGATTTTCAGCATGGCGAAATAACGCTCGCCATCATTGGGGGCGCGAATCTGGCCTTCGACAATGTCGCCAGTCCTTAAAGCAAATCTTTTGATTTGGCTGGGGCTGACATAAATGTCGTCAGGCCCTGGCAAGTAATTGGCCTCAGGCGAGCGCAAAAACCCAAAACCATCTTGCAAAACCTCAAGCACGCCGTCGCCGAAAATAGGTGCGCCATTCTCGGCGGTTTTCTTTAAAATGCCAAACATAATGTCTTGTTTACGCATCGTGCTGGCGTTTTCTATTTGTAATTCTTCAGCAAAAGCTAACAGCTCTGCCGGTGACTTCTTTTTCAGTTCTTCAAGATTCATGAAATTTTAAACTATAACCATTAAGGTGTGTGAAATGATAATGTCTTGTTTGCCGTTACAAAGCTCAGATTATTGATCGTATAAATCAACGTAACGCAAGACGTTTTTGATGGGGGATAACAGATGATATATATTCTTCCACTGCTAGTAGCTGAAAAATAAAGGGATGTCAAAGGGAAAATAAGCTATTGCTTGCAAAATCATGAAAATTTGAAAACGGCGCAAATGACGATGCCAATCAGCAGCAAGGTTGGTATCTCGTTAACGAGCTTATAGAATCTAGGGTTATGACGATTGCGGTCATGGGCAAAATCACGTTGCCAGCGGATACAAAAGATATGCATCAGCTGCAACCCCATTACCAAAGCTAGTTTGACATAAATCCATGATTCGTGCCAATGCTGTCCCAACCATACCAAAGTAAATCCTAAAACCCAAGTCAGGATCATGGCTGGATTGATAATCACTTTTAGTAAGCGACGTTCCATCACCTTAAATATCTCAGCGGGTTGGTTGGTTGCAAGCAGCGTGGCGTGATACGCGAAAAGCCTTGGCAGATACAACATACCTGCCATCCAAGCAACAACAAAAACCAAATGGAACACTTTCACCCATAAATAAATTTCGTCCATCACGGCTGACCTTTCAACTGGGTACGCTGATAGCATCCACTTTTGGAAGACGGGCAGTATCCTTCCAAAGAACAGCTTGTTATAGAGGACTTCGACCGCATGGCCTGTTCCGTTAAATTGGCAAGCCCCTGGATAAATATCTCATCGATACCCACCGTCGGTAGCCGCCTGTAAAAAGCAGCACCTGCTTCTAAAGCTAAATCCCGGTAAGTGATATCCAGTTCAACCAGCGTTTCCGAGTGCTCCGACACAAAGGAAATCGGCACAATAATCAGTCCCTGATGCTGGTTGCTAAGCTCGCGGATTACATTCTCGCTATAAGGCTTTAGCCAAAGCACCGGGCCGACGCGGCTTTGATAGGTGATTTGCCATTGATCTGGTCGCAACCCTGCTTTTTCCGCCACTGCCGCAGCAGACGTGGCAATATGGACATCATAGGGGTCACCTTGCTCCACAATTTTTTGAGGTAAGCCGTGGGCAGAAAAAAGGACTCGATAGGGCGTTCCTGGAAAATCCCGCTGCAACTGGACCATTTCTTTTTGTAATGATTTTGCCATAACTTCCGTAAAACCAGACAACGTTGGATAACAGCAAACACTGGTTACGGAAGCGAGATGCCCCTGTTTTTTCCAAGTTTTTTGCCAATTGTCTAAGGAAGAAGCGGTGGTGGTAGTCGAAAATTGGGGGTACAAGGGCAAGGCGATGATTTGGTTTGGGTCGAAGTCCTTGACTTGGCTCGCCACCTGCTGGCTGAAGGGATGCCAGTAACGCATGGAGATAAAAACCTTTACGGTATCTTTTAAAAAATTTTGCCTCAGTTTATTTTCCAGCGCCTCTGCTTGTTCTTGCGTATTTGCCAAAATCGGGCTGCCTCCGCCCAGATAGCTATAAATTTTTTTTGCTTTCTTTTGCCGACGCCAGGTGATGAATTTGGCTAATAAAAAGCGAATCGGTTGGGGGGCTTTAATAATCGCTTTGTCCGAAAATAAATTATATAAAAAGCCGGAAACCGCTTTTTGGTTATCTGGCCCACCTAAATTGAATAAAATAACCGCAATACGCGCCATTACTTTTTTCCTGATTTAACCAGATCAACTAATTGGTATACATTTTCCAATGGCGTTTGCGGAAGGATGCCGTGGCCTAAATTGAAGATAAACTTTTCCTTACCCATTTTTTGTATAATATTTTGTACATCATTCTTTAAATTCCCTATATCCCCAACTAAGCTAAACGGATCTAGGTTTCCTTGGATGATATAAGATCGTTTAGCTGCCGCTTGCAGGGATGTTAGCGGAACGGAACTATCGATGCTGATTGCATCGGCCTTTAATTGTTGCATATGGGGTGAATAATTCCAATAGCCGCCTTTTGGGAAGACAATAACAGGCGTTTTAGGAAACTCCTTTTTTATTTCTTGTATAATGTAGGAGGTGGGGTTTATTCCCCATTCCTTCATGGCCTCCGCTGAAAGCAGTCCTATCCAGCTATCAAAAAGTTGGACTATTTCAACGCCTGCCCTAATTTGCTCGGATAAATACCAGATGATTGCTTCCGACAATGTTTTAATTAATTGTTTAAATATCTGAGGTTTTTGGTAAGCAAGCAAGCGCGTATTAAAAAAATCCTTACTAGAACCTTGATCAATCATATAACAAGCCAAGGTCCACGGACAACCTGAAAACCCTATAAAAGTTGTTTCTGCAGGTAATTGGCTTTTGACAAGCTTTATGGTATCAAATACGGGACTTAATTTTTCTGTGAATGCCTGTTTTAAAAACGATAGAGGTTTTTCCGCGTTTTCAAGGGGGGAAAGTTTAGGCCCTATGCCTTCCACAAAAGTCACTTCTTGTCCAAAAGCGTAAGGGATAACCAATATATCAGAAAATAAGATTGCACCATCAAAACCAAATCTTCTAATTGGTTGTAAGGTTGCTTCCGCCGCAAGTTCTGCGTTTAGGCAAAAATCCATGAAGTTTTTAGCTTGCCCGCGTAATTTTCTATATTCGGGAAGGTATCTGCCAGCTTGGCGCATTAACCATACAGATGGGCGGGTGTTTTCATTGGTAAAAGTTAAAAGTAATTCTTTTTTCATCATTAATATTTATATAAATAATATTAGTATTGGTAGTAGGGGGACATAAAAACGGGAAAAAAATTTTATTAGAATAATATAAACAACCTTATCATTAATTTTTTTTATATAATATAGCTGTTAAACTGCGTTAGGGAGGGTTATCCAACTTATCCACCAGTCTAATAAAAAAATATCCCCTTGTGAATAGATCAATGGATGAAATGTTGATAAAAGGGAAGAGAAAACAACGCGGGGTATTTATCCACAGTTTGTTAGAGATGCTAAAAAAGAACGATTTAAAATAACAGGAAAAATAAATGGCTAACATCGTTTTGGCATCAGGCAGCAAGATTCGGTCCATTTTGCTTAAAAATGCTGGCGTTAGGTTTAAAGTCCAAGCGGCGGATATTGATGAAAACAAACTTCGCCAGGCAATCGCCACCAAGCCAATCCACCCTAAAAAAATGTCTTATATACTAGCCTTAGAAAAAGCTTGGAACGTCTCGGCGTTGGTAAAAAACAGCTATGTTATCGGGGCTGACCAATTGCTGGTTGTCCAAGAAAAGATTTTTGAAAAACCTGGAACTGAGAAAAAGGCCGTGCAACAATTGTTGGAACTTGCGGGTAAAACCCATCAATTGTGGACAAGTTGTGTTGTTGTTAAAGACGGGAAAGAACGATGGCATTACACCGCCAAAGCCTCGATGAAACTGGCCAGCCTTTCCCCAGCTTTTATAAAGGGTTATATTAAACGTAACCCATGGGTGGTTAATTGTGTGGGTTCTTACCAATTGGAAGGAGAGGGGATCCAATTTTTCCAGAAAATTAGGGGTGACTATTTTTCCATTCTCGGATTACCATTGCATCCTTTGATCCTTTTCTTAAAAAAAGAACTATTACTAAGATAATTAGAGGAAAAAATCGGCAAACTATGAAAATATTTGGGTTAACAGGAAATATGGCGACCGGCAAAACCACCTTGGCCAAAATCTTACAGCAGAAAAAAATTCCTGTTTTTGAAGCAGACAAACAAGTTAAATTTTTACAAAGCCAGTCGCAGGCAATTCGGACGCTTTTGGCCAAAAAAGGCTTGGTTGCAGATGCAGAAAAGCCAATCTCTTCTAAACAGATGCGGGAATTAATTTTACAATCTCCCCACCTTTTAAAGGAGTTGGAAGCCATATATCATCCGGCGGTCCATATTTTGGAAACGAAATTCATTAGGCAAGCGCATCGGCAACGGCGAAAAGTCATTTTCCTAGATATCCCGTTGTTGTTTGAGGTGGCAGATTACCAAGGTCGGTTTGATGCTATTTTTTTATCCTATGTCCCACCCTCTATCCAAAAACAACGGGCTTTCAAAAGAAAGAATATGACGGCAGAATGGTTCTCATTCATTGACTCCCAGCAATTGCCGTCTAGATGGAAAATGAAACACTCCCAGGCGGTTATCACAACTGGCCTGACTTTAAGGAGTAGCCGCTGGCAATTCCTTAGCAAACTAAAAGCCTTTTTAAGCCAGAAATCTTCTTATCAGAAATATCCTTAAGGAATACAAAATGCGCGAAATTATCTTGGATACCGAAACAACAGGATTGGATCCAGAAAAAGGGGATCGGGTAATTGAAATTGCTTGCCTGGAGTTGCTTAATCACTTGCCCACCGGACGGTCCCTGCAATATTATATAAATCCCGAGAGGCTGGTCCCAGCCGATGCAGTGGCTATTCATGGCATTACGAGCGAATTTCTATTAGGTAAACCGAAATTTCCCGAAATAATAGGAGGTTTCCTTGAATTTATTGCAGACTCGCCTTTTGTTATCCATAATGCAGACTTTGATATCCGTTTTCTCAATGCAGAATTGGCCCGGGTTAAACATCCGCCTTTTCCCTTATCCCGCAGCGTGGATACGATCATATTGGCCCGTCAAAAATTTCCAGGTGCCCCGGCAAGTTTAGACGCTTTATGCAGACGGTTTAATATTGACACAAGTCACCGGGCAAAACATGGAGCATTGGTTGATTGTCAATTATTGGCTCAAGTTTATTTGGAATTGCGGGGGGGAAGACAAAAAGGTTTTGCCTTGGATTCCCTTGAATCTTCCCATAATTCTTTAGCTAAGCCACAAGCGCGGAAAAATTTTTCAAGGAAATTAATCATTCCCTCTTCCCCCCAAGAGGATGCGGATCACCAGCATGTCCTGCAAAAATTGCGTAAGGCACTATGGCTCCAGCTAAAATAATCGTCAATTCTTAATTTTTATTGTATTGAGGCGCTTTCCGCAGAAGGGTTGGTTAGCTGGCGTTGACGTTCCTGGTACAACGCTGCAAAATCAATCGGTTGCAATTGGGGCAACGGAATGACCCCATCCCTTGAAAGGTTCATGATAATTTGCCTGGCAAAGGGGAATAACATCCGAGGGGCTTCAATCATCAATAAGGGTTCAATTGCCTCAACTGGCACTGATTGCAAATGGAATAAACCAGCATATTCAATTTCTGCTAAGCATTTGAATTTCTCTTGGACAGTAGATTCAATTAAAATCTTCAAGATCACTTCAAAATCGCTAGTGTTAAATTGTGCGACCCGGATATCAAATTTTATATTCCCTTTGGGGGTTTTAACGCCTTGTTGCAGAATTTCAACTGCATTTGGATTCTCAAAAGACAAATCTTTCAAATATTGCGAAACTAACGTAAAACTGGGACCCTTCTTTTCCCTATCAACCCCTTCGACCTTCGCCGAAGGTGCCGGGACTGCTTCTTTATCAACGGCGTTTTTGGGGGCGCGTGCATTTTCTGTCATGTACCATATTCCCTAACAATAATAACTTTACAAAAAGAAGTTCAACAACCCTTATGCCCGAACCTGTTTTTTTTAGCAAGTATCTTGATATATTAGGCTTTACCCGAGATATTATTCACTGAACTGATGTGGCAAAATACTAAATCAAGAAATCAATCCATATAATGTGGGCGGATTTTTGAACAATACAATTTGCCTTTTCCGCGGTATTTGCTAAAATCCTCAGAGAAAATTGGGGTGTTTAAAAGCCCTTTATGTTTAAAATTGTACTGTAGAATCAAACAAATGACAAATACAGATTGGCTTCAAATCATTATTTTCGCTGCTATCGCCCTATTCTTCTTTTTTCGGCTGCGTAGTGTGTTAGGACAAAAAACCGGCGAAGAACATAAACATGGCAAGATATTGACCCCCAAATCCCTAAGGCCAGTGCCCCTAAGGCCGCAGGATCAGGTGGCGGTAAAGGATAAAATAGACAGTGATCAAGAAATCGCTTCTTTACTGACGGGGCAAGACCAGGTAGCTGATTTAAAAAAACTGCAAACTATTTCCCCTGCTTTTCAGCCTAGTTCCTTTTTAAAAGGTGCTAAAATCGCTTTTGAATCGGTTCTGCATGCCTACGCCGAAGGGGATACTAAAACGCTAAAATCCTTGGTGGATCAAGAAATTTTTGATGCTTTTGCTGGGTCTATTGCTGAGCGCCAAAATAAAGGCCAGCAACAGCAAACCATGATTGTGGCGATTAATGATGCGAAAATCGAATCAATTAAAATTGAAAACGGTCAAGCATTCATCACGGTTTTGATAATTTCGGAGCAAATTAATGTTGTTCGCAACCAAGATGGCCAAGTGATAGAGGGGGATGCAACGGCTGTCAGGAACATTCGCGACCTTTGGACTTTCCGCAAGGATTTGCGTAATATGGATCCGAATTGGCTGTTGGTGGCCACCCATAATGCCGAAGATTAGACGCTTTTTATCGCGCCATCCGATTGCCGTCGTCCTTTTTATGTGTCTGCTAGTTTTGGGAACGTGGCTATGGATTAAAGACCGGCCGTCATCCGTGCCAGTGACTCTTTTACCGCAAAAAATATGGGTAACCCCTATATCATTCCAGCAATTGCCGGGTTGGTCACAAGATAATATTAGCGAAATCATTCCGGCTTTAGAGAATTCTTGCGCAAAATATAAAAAACTGGCACCAGAGCGATCAGTAGGCAGTGCCGATTGGCGGATAAAAGTGGCAGATTGGTTACCGCTTTGCCAAGAATTAGGCCTTATAGGCCCTAGCTTTTCGGATGTCGTAAAGTTTCTTGAAAAATGGTTGCAACCCTTTGCTTTGCAACCATTTCAACCTATACCCGGGCTTTTCACCGGTTATTATGAACCAGAAATTCAGGGATCAACGCTTCCCGATGCCAAGCACCAAATTCCCCTTTACCGTGTCCCCGATGATTTGATTATCGTTGATCTCGGTAAATTTAGGGAAGAATGGCAGAACCAACAAATTATCGGTCGGATTACGGATGGGACGCTTCAGCCTTATTATACCCGTGAACAAATCGCCCAAGGTGCCCTAAAAGGCAAAGGGCAAGAAATTATCTGGCTACAGGATAGGATTGATGGGTTTTTCTTGGAAATTCAGGGATCAGGGGTAATCAGGTTACCCGATAATCAACAGATTCGAGTAGGCTATGCTGGCAAAAACGGCCATCCTTACCGAGCGGTCGGTGCCAAATTCATCCAAGACGGAATCCTAACCCGGGAACAGGTCAGTTTACAATCCATCCGCGAGTGGCTTAGCCGTCATCCGGAACAGCAGCAAAAGTTCATGGATTTTAACCCGAGCTATGTTTTTTTCAACCTTCTACCCTCTGATATAAAGGGTGCAATTGGCGCACAAGGGGTGGTTCTGACGGCTGGCCGCAGTATGGCGGTTGATCCGGTTTATATTCCCTTAGGAACATTGCTTTGGCTTGATAGTACTTGGCCATTTGTCCCAAAGGGGGCGGGCGAGAGCGGTAACCCTGTGCTAGAAAGAAAATTGCAACGATTGATGATCGCCCAGGATACAGGGGGGGCAATTAAAGGACCGATTCGGGGGGATGTTTTTTGGGGGACGGGTGAGGCTGCAGGGAACATTGCTGGTTATATGAAACAAAACGGCACCTATTATCTGATTGTCCCTAAAACAATTCCGATCCCAGCTGAATTAACAGTTAAGTAAGCAGATGCCTTGTTACGTACTGTGACCCAAAGCAATGAGAATAATTTTTAGAAATGACCCAAAGAAAATCAAGCAAATCGATCGTAGAGCCAGATGGCAAGCTTTGGGAACAGGTTGTTAAAAATGTCCAGCCCCTTAAAAACAAGGGAATAAAAATTTTGCTAAGCGTTCCCCAAGAAATTCTAGCCCTTCCAATCATTCGTTCCCCAAGAAAAAAACCTATTATTGACAGACAACCGGTCGTGCGATCGCAGCCTAACCCTCAACCTTCCTTATCCGTTGGGGATCTGCAGCAATTGGATCGTAGCCTGCAGCAAAAGATGAAGCGGGGCGAATTAACCATTTCTGCGACCTTGGATTTGCATGGCCTAACCCAGGATAGGGCGATTGCCCGGTTAACCTCCTTTCTTAATCAAGCTTACGCGCAGCAAAACCGTTGTGTGTTAGTGATTACCGGTAAAGGGGCAGGGGGGTTAAAAGCGGGAGTTTTACAACAGGGTGTACCCAAATGGCTGAATACCCAACCCCTTCGTGCCATCATCCTGGCTTTTTGCTACGCCCAGCGGAATCAAGGGGGGCAAGGGGCGTTATATGTTTTACTGAAAAGAAATAAACTTTTATAAAAAGGTAAGGATGACGAGGAAATGGGTATTCAAAAAAAAATAGATAAACCTGCCAAGCAACATTTGACCCTATATAGCCATCCTGATTCAGGGCATTGTTACAAAGTTAAGTTAATGATGGCAATTGCGGGCTTGGCCCATGACTATCAAATCATCGATATTAATATCCCGCGGCCGCAAAGGCCGGAGTCTTTTAGAAAACTAGCAAAATTCGGGGAAGTGCCTTTACTAACCGCTGGTCAACAAGCTTATGTCCAATCCAATGCGATTTTGATGTTTTTAGCAAATCTCACCAAAAAATTTGGGGCAGAGAATGAAATATTGCTGTCAAAAGTACGGGAATGGCTGTTCTGGGAGGCTAACCGCTTGGGTTTTAGCCTGCCTAATTTGCGCTATGCCCGGCGTTTCGCACCACAAAATTATCCGGCAGGCGCTATTTCTTGGATTGAAGGGCGGTATAAAACAGATATTAGCCGTTTAGAAGAAGAATTGGCGGATGGAAGAACTTTTATCACCGGAGAAAAGCTAACAATAGCTGATTTTTCCTTGTGCGGATACTTATTTTGGGCAGAACAAGCCGAGGTTGATGTACCTCGAAAGGTTCAACAATGGCTGCAACGAATAAGCAAGATTCCAGGTTGGGGACACCCAGACATCTTATTGAAATAATAACCAAAAGGCTACACAATCTATAAACTCTATTGTCCAGCCTTTATTCTTTTCATTAGCCTAAAGAATAAATTTACTGAGATCGGTGTTTTTCGCAAGTCCGGCAATCCGCTCTTGTACATAGGCATCATCGATGGTAATCGTCGATCCTGCTTGGTCACTGGCTTGGAAACTGATCTCTTCCAACAGTTTCTCTAAAACCGTATGGAGGCGACGGGCACCGATATTTTCAACGGTTGAATTGATCATCGCGGCTAAATCCGATAAACTATCAATGGCTTCTTCCGTAAAGTGCAAGGTAATATCTTCGGTTTTTAACAAAGCTTTATATTGTTTGATCAAGCTGGTTTCAGGTTCCCGCAGAATGCGTTTAAAATCATCGCGGCTTAAAGCTTTAAGCTCCACCCGAATCGGCAAACGACCTTGCAATTCCGGCAATAAATCAGATGGCTTAGCCATATGGAAAGCCCCCGATGCAATAAATAAGATATGATCGGTTTTAACGGTGCCGTATTTCGTGGGGACTTGCGTACCCTCAATCAATGGCAATAGGTCACGTTGCACGCCCTCACGGCTGACATCCGCTCCCATCCGCTCGGATCTCGCGCAAATTTTGTCAATTTCATCGATGAAAACAATGCCGTTTTCCTCAACTGTTTTAATGGCTTCTTGAACCATTTTTTCCTGATCCAGCAATTTATCGCTTTCCTCGACAATCAATATTTTATAGCTTTCCGCAACAGTTGTACGACGGGTTTTCGTGCGTCCGCCCATGGCCTGCCCAAGCATGTCATTGAGGTTCAGCATGCCCATGCTGGCCCCAGGCATCCCCGGGATATCAAAGGTCGGCAAGCGGTTGCCGGTATCCTTCACTTGGATTTCAATTTCTTTTTGGTCGAGTTCGCCTGTCCGTAACATTTTACGGAATTTAGCGCGGGTTTCAGGGGTCGATGATTCCCCAACCAAGGCATCCAGAACCCTTTCTTCCGCCATAATTTCAGCTTTACTGTTCACTTCTTTGCGCATGCGTTCGCGTGTTTGGCTTATGCTGATTTCTATTAAATCACGGATGATTTGCTCGACGTCCCGTCCGACATAACCTATTTCTGTAAATTTGGTTGCCTCAACCTTAATAAAAGGGGCTTGTGCGAGTTTAGCCAAGCGGCGGGCAATTTCTGTTTTGCCAACCCCTGTAGGCCCTATCATGAGAATGTTTTTTGGCAAGACTTCATCGCGAAGTTCGGCAGGCAATTGTTGGCGCCGCCAGCGATTGCGCAGGGCGACGGCCACTGCCTTCTTGGCTTCATGCTGGCCGATAATATAGCGGTCTAGTTCCGAGACAATCTCCCGTGGGCTGAAATTGGCAGCGGTGGAGGAGGGATTTGAGGTGGTTAAATGATCGTTCATAAGGTTTCAATCGTAATATTGTTGTTAGTGTAAACACATAATTCAGCGGCAATTTTCATCGATCTTTTGACGATTTCCAAGGCATCCAGATTTTCAATAGGTAGTAAGGCCTTGGCCGCGGAAATCGCAAAATTTCCGCCTGAGCCGATGCCGATTAACCCGCTATCCGGCTCCAATACATCGCCAGCCCCCGAAATAATAAAGCTGACATTTTTGTCGGCAACCGCCATCATCGCTTCCAATCTTCTTAAATAGCGGTCGGTGCGCCAATCTTTGGCCAATTCGACACAAGCCCTGGCTAATTGCCCAGGGTGTTTTTCCAGTTTTGCTTCTAAACGTTCAAAAAGGGTTAAGGCGTCTGCCGTTGAACCAGCAAAGCCTGCAATAATATCACCTTTGCCCAGCCTTCTGACTTTGCGGGTCGTGGATTTAATGATAGTAGCCCCAAAAGAAACTTGGCCATCACCAGCGATCACCACTTGCTCGCCTTTACGGACACAAAGAATGGTTGTCCCGTGCCAAGAGGGGGGGTGATTTGATTGTGACCCTAATGTAGGGGATCCATCGTTCAATTTATTTCTCCTGCTTGATTTGACGCTAGAAAGCATCTTATATATGGGATAGGTTCTTTAAGTAACAAGATCGACCCCCTGATAAAATATTTCAAGCGGGTAAAACAACAGAAGAATAAAATACAAAATAATAAAGATGGGAAGAAAAAATGGCTTATAACCCAGACAATATTTTTGCGAAAATTTTACGTGGCGAAATTCCTTGCAAAAAAGTCTATGAGAATCAAGATGTGTTGGCATTCTATGATATAAAACCACAGGCCAAAATCCATATCTTGGTGATCCCAAAACAGCCTTATCAATCCTGGGATGATTTTTCAGCCTATGCCACCCCTCACCAAATGGCGGCGCTGATGCAGGCGGTGGGATTAATCGCTAGGCAATTAGGATTAGACAAGCAAGGATATAGGGTTTTGGTCAATAACGGGCAGAATGCCCATCAGGAAGTTCCCCATTTTCACCTGCATCTCTTAGGCGGCCATCCCTTGGGGCCTATACTGCAAAAAGGGATAGCAACTAACTAATCATTGAGGGCAACTGTCTGGCCAATCAAGACCAACTCGAATGATCAATCAGCTAATTTGGGTTGGATGCGGCGGTAGCTAAGCGCTTCGGCAATATGGGTGCGTTCAATTCTCTCGCATTCCGCTAAATCAGCAATCGTTCGTGCTACCCGTAAGACACGGTGATACCCACGCGCTGACAAAGCCATTTTTTCGGCAGCTTTTGTCAGCAAACTTTGCCCATCCGCATCTAAAGCGGCCACTTTCTCTAGGGTATTTAAGTCAAGTTCTGCATTTGATAAAGGAATGGAGGCCATTGATGCGGGCGACTGGCGTTTTGTTTGCCTTTCCCACGCCTTGGCCACACGCCGACCGATTTGCCCCGAGGATTCCCCCACCCGTTCGCTATGCAGGGTTGCGGGTGGTAGGGCATTGACCTCAATTGTTAAATCAATTCGGTCCAGAAAAGGCCCCGATATTTTTGACTGATACGATTCGGCGCATTGGGGCTTTTTGCTGCAAGCCAATTGCGGGTGATCAAAATATCCGCAACGGCAGGGGTTCATGGCGGCAATTAGTTGGAACCTGGCGGGATAGGTGATGTGGTGGTTGGCACGCGCAATCGTGATGTTTTTTGTCTCCAAGGGCTGCCTTAAGGAATCCAGAGATTGGCGGGAAAATTCGGGCATTTCATCCAAAAATAAAACCCCGTTATGAGCCAAAGATACCTCCCCTGGTTTTGCCCGTAAGCCACCGCCCACTAAGGAAGCCATCGATGCGGAATGATGGGGATCGCGGAAAGGGCGTTCCTGAATCAGCGATGTTTCGGGCAATTGCCCAGCCAAACTGTAAATAATGGTGGTTTCCAAAGCTTCCTGTGCAGATAAGGGGGGTAATATCCCGGGCAATCTTGCAGCCAACATGGACTTTCCTGCCCCCGGCGGGCCGATCAACAAAAGGTTATGATGGCCAGCTGCGGCAATTTCCAAGGCCCGTTTTGCCGTTTCTTGGCCGCGGATATCGCGGATATCTTTTAATTCCGGCTTGCTTTTAAGGATTTTTGCTGTTGGAGGCGATAACGGTCTTTCCCCCTTTAAGTAACTCAGCAAAACAATTAAATTGGGGGCCGCAATAATTTCTGTCGATCCTGCCCAGGCAGCCTCCGCCCCCTGCTGTTCGGGGCAAATTAATGTCAAACCGCGCGATGAGGCATGTAAGGCAGCTGCTAAAACACCGTTTATAGGCGATATACGGCCATCAAGCCCCAATTCCCCGATGGCACAATATTTTTCTAACGAGATAGCAGGTAATCCATCAATAGCTGCCAGCAACCCCAAAGCAATCGGCAAATCATAGTGGCTACCTTCTTTCATCAAATCGGCAGGTGCCAAGTTAACAGTGATTCTTTTTCCGGGTAATGCCAACCCGATGGCTTGGAAAGCCGCTCGGACACGCTCACGGCTTTCTGCAATGGCTTTATCGGGTAGGCCTACGATGGTAAAACTGGGCAGGCCATTGGTTAATTGCACCTGCACTTCAACTGCTTGGGTGTAAAATCCGGAAAAGGCAACTGTTTTAACGGATACACCCATCATCAATCCTACAAATTAAGGCATTAAGATAAAAATTCACGAATATATCTTGCAATATAAATTTTCAAAATCAAGTGCCACATCAATAAAACAGTCAAAATGGTCGATATAAAAATGGCCAATGACTCCAAGTATCCCGGTTAATCGTAAAACATAATTGAAAAATCCCAAAGGATCATATAGCGTTGGTAGGTATAGAAAGGTAATATTTTCCTATATCCGTTAAAGATTAATTTCGTGATCAATTTAATAATAAAGATAATAGCTACTCGGTAAATTAAAGCCTAAAACTAAATATTGCTAACTCGTAATACGGTTTAGCCAGAATTTTAAACAAGCTGACTTATATAACATAATGACCAATTACGCCTCAAGGCCGCATGACCAGCCATTGAAAGCCATTATTTTGATGGTTGGTGGCGTTTTAATGTTCAGTGTAGCTGACGCTTTGATCAAAGCAATGTCGGGTATTTATCCGATTGGGCAAATTATGACTTTCCGCAATATATTTGCTTGTATCCCTATGGCTTTTTATTTTTACCGGACTAGCGGCTTTGCTTTTTTTAAAACCAAGCGCTTGGGATTACAGTTGTTACGGGGTCTCATCGGCGTTATTTCGATGGCCAGCATCTTTGTGGCCTTCAAGCTGATGCCTTTGGCGGAAGCGGTGGCATTAACTATGTCTAGCAC
The DNA here is from genome assembly GCA_016722635.1 of Rhodospirillaceae bacterium. Lineage (NCBI taxonomy): Bacteria > Pseudomonadati > Pseudomonadota > Alphaproteobacteria > Rhodospirillales > Rhodospirillaceae > Rhodospirillaceae bacterium. The sequence continues at coordinate 355,697 of JADKIX010000011.1, forward strand.
GATTTTTTTGGCGGCGCTTTCCGGTTTTTTGCTGCGGGAGGCAGTAGGATGGAAAAGATGGATTGCTATCTGGGTTGGTTTCATTGGCGTTTTGCTGATTACCCGCCCCGGGAAAAACCTTTTTGACGGTGTTGCCCTTTTTGCCTTGGCCAGCGCTTTTCTATTTGCCCTATCAATGATTTGCGTTCGCCATTTAAGCAAAACTGATAGTGGGGCCACCACCATCTTTTATTTTATTTTGGTTTGTTTAATAGGCAGTTTTCTGACCATTCCCTGGCAGTGGATTTCCCCAGATCATATATGGGTGAAACAAGGAATTATTGGCTGGGCTCCACCCGCTTTAAGGGATGTTGGTATTTTGGCCCTGATTGGGTGTGTAGGGGGGGCTGCCCAGATTGCGATGACCCAGGCGTTCCGTATTGCCCCAGCTGCGGTGGTAGCGCCCTTTCAATATACCGATATCCTTTACTCCATCATTTGGGGATATCTTTTTTGGGCGGAGGTGCCTGATTTATATTTGTATGCTGGCGGCGCCTTGATTACGTTAAGCGGGATTTTTATTGTTAGGCATGAAGTTAAGCGCCGACAGATTAATTCCCAAAAGATCGCTCGCAAAACCAACCATTAGCCCTTTTTCTGTTTTTCGAGGGCGTCCCAGAATATTCTTTCCAAACAAGTGTTGTTGAGCTGATTAATCTGCTGAAACCCTGTGGGTGAGGTAATGTTAATTTCCGTAAGGTAAGGGCCGATAATATCAATTCCCGCGAATAGGATGCCTAATTTTTTTAGGGTAGGGCCTATTGCTTGGCAAATTTGCAAATCCCGTGCCGAAAGATCGGTTTTTGCAGCCCTGCCGCCCACATGCAGGTTGGAGCGTGCCTCACCTGATTTGGGGATCCGGTTAACCGCCCCAACTGCTTGGCCATCGATCAGGATAACCCTTTTGTCGCCCTGCCTAACTTCAGGGATATAGCGTTGGATCACCAGTGGTTCCCTTGATGTGCGTTGATGGACTTCCAACAAAGCATGCAAATTTTCATCATCCGCCTTTACGTGGAAAACGCCATATCCTCCATTGCCGTAAAGGGGCTTTATCACAATGTCTTGGTGTTTTTGACGAAAAGCCACGATTTCTGCGGCATCTGCCGTAATCAGGGTGGGTGGGATAAGATCGGGAAATTGCAATAAAAATAATTTTTCCGGGGCATTACGGACAGTTCTTGGGTGATTCAGGATCAGCACAGAGGAGGGCAAAAGCTCTAATAAGTGCGTGTTGGTTATGTAGGCCATATCGAAGGGTGGATCTTGGCGGATCAGGACAACGTCAAAATCTTTTAAGGACAATTTCTGCTTTTTGCCCAATTGGGCATGGGCCCCTTTTTGACGTTGTAAGGTTATCGCATGGCCAAAGGCATAGATTTCACCATCCAGGAAATGTAAGTTGTTAGGGGTGTAATAATACAATTCATGGTTGCGCCGCTGGGCCTCTAAGGCGATAACAAAGCTTGTGTCTGTGTCGATGTTAATCGTTTCAATGGGATCCATTTGAATGGCGATACGCAACGCAATGATATCCTCCTGGGTTAACGAAATTTTACGGTCTTACATCCGTTGCAGCAAATTTATTTTGCCGACCAACCGGTGTTTGACGAAAGCAAGCAGATGAAGGCCGACCAGGCCTATGAAGCAAAAGGCCAGCAAAGCATGGGCATTGCCAAGCTGCTTTATGGTGGTGGTGACAGCTGGAAAGGGAAGGGGAAAATTAAACCATTGCGGGGAAGCTCCATCCCCTACAAGGGCCAAATATCCAGATATTGGTACAATAATCATAAAAATATAGAAAAGAATGTGAACTGCAAGCGACAGGTATTTTTCCCCATTGCTAAAGCTTGCAACCGGTGCAGGTCTTGCAAAAGACCAGCGAACAAGGAGGCGCAGCCAAATTAATGCAAAAATACTAATGCCAAAAGACTGGTGCCAGAAAATAATTGGGTATCCTGCAACCACTAGTTTTTCTTCCAGCATAAAACCTGTACCGATCATGGCGACAACCAAAATAGCCATAAACCAATGTATTAGGCGTAATAAAGGATGATAGCGAAGAACAGATGACGACATGATCATAACCTTATTTTTAAGGAATCGGGATGATTAGATTTAACATTAAGAATATATCACTAATTTGGGTATCTGCAAGGGTTGAACAATCGCCAAAACCAGATAAACGGGATAATTTTGGTATCGAGGGTGCTTTACTAAAAAAAACTGTAATTGCCTTAATTGTCGTTGGCGTTGCAAGGGGTGGTAAGGCCAATGGGTTTTGGCTAGAGACCCTCGATATTTAACCTCAATAACATATAAATTGTGGTTCTTCGTTGCCAATAAATCAATTTCACCTAAACTCGACTGATAGTTGCGGCGGATGATCCGATACCCGCTGCCCCATAAATACAGGCAAGTCAAAAACTCGCCATATTGGCCAACCCAGGCTTTTTTCGGCCGTCTGATAAAGCGACGCAGTTTTTGGTAAAGATAAAAAGATAGCATACTATTTCTTTTGTAGAACAAGGGCTTGATTATAAACAATTTTTTTAGAGATATCCAATTCATCGGATATTTTTTTAGCGGCTTCTTTGACCGACATTAAAGGTAGGTATTGTTGCAGCAAGCTTGCGGCCATGTCTTCTTTTTCTTCTGGGGAAAGGATTAAAGGTTTGGTTAAGTCAATCATCACCACAATCTCCCCTTTTACCAAGGGATTTCGTTGGTAATAATCAACTAAGTCCTGCAAATCACCCCTTCTTATTTCTTCAAACATTTTGGTTAATTCTCGCCCGACCGCTGCCGGTTTATTGCCAAAAACCGTTAAACAATCCTTTAAACTATCTTGCAACCGTTGCGGCGATTCAAAAAAAACCAACGTCGCGCAGATAGAGGAAAAAGCCTGCAGGAATTTTTGTCTGGCTGCCGATCGAGGAGGAGGGAACCCTGCAAAAAGAAACTGGTGGGTAGGCAATCCAGAAATGACCAAACCGGTCAGCAGCGCTGAAGCACCTGGGATTGTCTGGACGCTAATGCCTTCCATGATGGCTGCCTGGACCAATTTATAGCCTGGGTCAGAAATAAGGGGGGTTCCCGAATCACATACGAGCGCCAGCGAATGGCCTTGTTTTAAATGATGGATTAAAAGGGGCTGTATTTTTGCAGCATTATGGTCATGATAAGATTGTAATTTCGCCTGTATCCCATAATGCTCGAGAAGCTTGCGCGTAACCCTTGTATCTTCGCAGGCAATCATGTCAGCCTGCTGCAAGGTTAGTAGGCCTCGCAAACTGATATCGCTCAAATTACCAATGGGGGTTGCCACCAGGATCAGCCCCTGCATACTGGTTTTAATTGAATCAAGACAATTGGGCGGAAGCGATAAAGTCATTTGCCAGACGGATGAAAATCGTTTAAAGTGCGTGAAAATTTAGAGGTAGTGAAGATTATGGATTGTTTAATCTTTTGCTCATATTTTTTCACAATTGCCTGGATCCTACATGAAAGATTGAAATTGTCCCATGAAAATTTTTAGCCTGGCTGCTCTTTTCGGATTATCCCTTGCCTTAATAAGCTGTCAAACAACCGATTCCCAGCGTTCTGCGGCACGCAGCGGATCACCTAAAGTGGCTATTTTGCTGCCCCTTACGGGCAAAGATGCGGTTTTGGGTAAAGCGCTTCTCAATGCTGCCCAGATGGCTGTTTTAGATGAGGGTGGTGCTGATTTTGAACTTATTATTAAAGACACTAATCAGACAGGTGGTGCAGCGCAGGCATTGCAAGATGCCATGAAAGATGGGGCCAGATTGGTGGTAGGGCCTGTTTTTGCAGCCCAAGTGCGCGAAATTGCCCCTATTGCCCAAGCTAAGGGTGTCCAGATAATTAGTTTCTCAAATGATGAAACCCTGACTAGTCAGGGCGTATTTGTTGGTGGGTTAACCTTGCCGCAACAAATCAACCGGGTTATTTCTTATTCATCAACCCAAGGGATCAAAAGGATTGCCTTGTTATTGCCCGACAATGCGTATGGCCGGGTAGTTGAAAGTTCGGCCAAACAATCAGCTGACGCAAACGAAGTGGAGATTTTCCAGACAGAATTTTATAACCCGGCAAATACCAATCTTTCAGAAACGGTTAAAAGGTTAGGGCCAGGTGACCCGGTGCCGTTACTCGACGAAAATCCCGAAACCGATCCAGAAAGTTCAGAAAGTGACTTAACTGAAAATCTGGACAATACCGATATCATTGAAGGGCAACAGATCACTGCCAATAATCCGCCGCCAGCTTGGATGCCGCCTTATAAACCCGTGAAAGTGGTAAATTATCAAGCGCTGCTGATTGCGGAAGGAGGGGAAAAGTTAATCACCCTGTCATCATTGGCTCCTTACCATGGTATCGATACGACCCAAGTCAGGCTTTTGGGTACCAACCTTTGGGACGCGCCAGCTTTAAGAAAAGAGGCAAGTTTGTTAGGGGGGTGGTATCCCAGTTATTCTTCGGAAGGGCGCGATGATTTTGAAAAAAGGTACCGTGAAAATTTTGCCGAATCCCCTAATCGCCTGGCAGCTACCGTTTATGACATGGTGGTATTTGCCACTCGTTTAGGTGGAAAACCAGGGGCTGATTTTAGCCGGAATGCGATTGTTGGTTTTGGTGAAATGAAGGGTATAAATGGCATTTTCAGATTTCTGCCGGACGGTATTGCAGAATACGGCCTGACGGTTTATGAAATTCAACGGCAACGGCTGTTGGTTAAAGATCCAGCCCCCTCCACCCTGATGCCATTAACCAACTAAGCAGTTAAAAGATAATCAATCAAGGCATTTAACTTCAAACGGCCAAGTTCTGTTGCTTGAATTTTGGTAGCGGTGACAGTTAACAATTGCTGTGCTTGCAATTCGCGCAAAGCTTTATCTGACAGTGAAGCCAACAAATTAATCCCAGTTTCATGGGCGGCTAAAGCCACATTAATCCCGTCTTCTAGGCGTAACCCCATCAACACTGCTTCTGTACGCCGTTCAAGCGGCGATAAAGGATAGAAGTCTTTGGTTCCATGACCATGTAGTAACAGATACTGCTGCCAGGTTTCAGGAATTTTCAGTTGGAAAGACGCATATTTTTGTTGGTTGAGTTTGAACCTGCCATGGGCGCCGGGGCCGATACCTATATAATCTTGATAACGCCAATAGGTTAAATTATGCCGACATTGGGCGTTAGGTTTTGCATAGTTGGAAATTTCATAGTGATGGAACCCTTTCCCCTTCATAAAGTTATTGGTCCATTGATAAAAATCTGCCGATAATTCCTGGTCAGGCATTGGCCATAGGCCTTCCTTATAATTTTTTTCAAAAACGGTTCCCTGCTCAATAGTTAATTGATACAGGGAAAGATGCGATCCAGCTAAAGACATGGCTTGGTTCAGTTCTTGTTGCCAATCACCTAGTGTTTGATGGGGAAGGGCATAGATTAAATCAAAGGAATATTTCTCGAAATGGTTGGCAGCTATTTCAATAGCTTGAATGGCTTGCCGACTGTCATGATGACGGCCCAGAAATTTTAAATCCCGATCGTTTAATGATTGGATACCTATGGAAAGACGGTTGATCCCGCTTTGGCGGTAATCGGCGAATTTTTGGCTTTCAACACTAGAGGGATTGGCTTCCAAGGTAATTTCAATCCCCTGGTCAAACGCCCAATATTTTTGGGCGGTAGCAATTAGTCCCTCAATCATTACCGCGGGCATTAAAGACGGGGTGCCGCCACCAAAAAAAATACTGGTTAACCGTCGTCCCCATGTCCGCTTGCCATAAAAATCTATTTCGGCCTTAAGGCAGGCAAACCATTCTTGCCAATCAACCGCGGCTCTAACATGACTGTTAAAATCACAATAAGGGCATTTTGATACACAAAAGGGCCAGTGGATATAAAGCCCAAAATCTGTGTCTTGTGGGTTAATAGGGTAATTATTCATTGATTACCCTGATACATGCAGGCAAAATTCTTTAAATTTTGCAAAAGCCTTTGCGCGGTGGCTGATCCTGTTTTTTTGGCTAGGATCCATTTCCCCAAAAGTTTGGGTGTAGTCATCCGGCACAAACATTGCATCATAGCCGAAACCCTTTGTTCCACGGGGAGGCCAGGCCAATGTCCCGTCAATCCGGCCCTCAAAGCTTTGATGATGTCCATCCGGCCAGGCAATCGCCAAAACCGAAATAAAAAAAGCCGGGCAACCCGTGATTGCCGTGATGCCTTTTTTCCCCAATTCTTGGTAAACTTTATGCATCGCCACCTTAAAATCACGCTTTTCGCCTGCCCACCTGGCAGACACGACACCAGGGGCGCCGTCAAGTGCTGGAATCACGATCCCTGAATCATCCGCTAAAGAAGGTAATTTGGAAAGGATGGCTGCTTGTTTTGCTTTGATTAGAGCATTTTCCTCAAAAGTTACCCCTGTTTCTTCTGGTTCCGGCAGGCCCAAATCCTTAATCGAATAGAGCGGACGGATGGAGGGGGGAAGAATTGCCTGTAGTTCGGCAATTTTCCCTTGGTTATGACTTGCTAAAACCAAAGGGCCTTGCAGCAAATAACGGGAATGGGAAGACCGTTGCATGACTGCTGTTATGCTGCCAAAGTTGCCAAAAGTTGTTTTTGTTGTTCCACTAAAGAGCGGGTTGCCTTCTGGGCCAAATCAAGCATTTGGATCAGTTGTGGTTGGGTAAACGAATTTTTCTCGGCTGTAGATTGGATTTCAATGATATCCCCCTTACCATTCAACACAAAATTCGAATCAACTTCGGCATTGCTGTCTTCCATATATTCTAAATCCAGAATGGGTGTATTCCGGTAAATACCACAGGAGATGGCTGCAACATAATCTTGCAAAGGGAATTGCTTGATCACACCAGTTTTGACCAAACGGGCTAAAGCCTGATGTAAGGCAACATAACCGCCAGTAATAGCTGCCGTACGGGTGCCCCCATCCGCTTGAATAACATCACAGTCAATAAAAATTTGCCGTTCGCCCAAGGCAACCAAATTGGTAACAGCCCGTAGAGATCGGCCAATCAGCCGTTGAATTTCCTGCGTGCGTCCGGTTAATTTACCACGGCTGGCTTCCCGTTCGCTGCGCGTCGCAGTTGCCCGCGGTAACATACCATACTCCCCTGTTACCCAACCCTTGCCGGTATTCCGCAAAAAACCTGGCAATTGGTTGTCGACAGAAGCAGTACAGAGAAGATGCGTATTGCCCAATTGGATAAAACAAGATCCTTCTGCATATTTATTGACGCCCATTTCCATTTTAACGACGCGCATTTGATCGGGTTGGCGGCCAGAGGGACGAAGGGGGGTATTAACCATTATAAATAACTTTCATTGCTTAAAATGCCTGAATATTATCACTTTATTCATAAACGATATGAAAATAAAATGATAGAGAAGTGTTGAGAAGTTGCGAAATAATTCCTATTTACTAGAAACGCATAAGCAAATTAATTTTGATTGGGACTATCCTCAAGAAGGGTTGATACAGTTGAAACGATGGTGATAAAAAGCAAAGCCAGTATCCAAGAGCTTAGCCTGAGGTCACGGGAAATTTTCCGTCATATTGTGGATACGTACCTTGAAACGGGCGAACCGATCGGCTCAAAGGTTATTTCGAAGCGGGCGAACCTGAATTTGTCACCGGCTACTATCCGAAATGTGATGGCAGATTTAGAGGAAGCTGGGTTACTTTTTGCCCCCCATATTTCTGCGGGTCGTATGCCTACGGAATTAGGGTTACGATTATTTGTCGATGGGTTACTCGAAATTGGGTATTTGGGGGAAGATGAACGACGCAATATGGAGGAAAAATGCCAAGTGGGGGGTCATCATTTCCCTGTTATGCTCGAACAAGCCATCCAAGCCTTGTCAGGACTTTCCCGTTGCGCCGGATTGGTTGTGGCACCCACCACCGAATATAGGTTGAAGCACATGGAATTCCTAAAGCTTGGGCCTGATCGTGCCTTGGTGGTCATGGTATCGGAGGACGGGCTAATCGAGAACCGCCTGATTGATTTACCTAAAGGATTACCGCCAGCTGCACTGGTGGAAGCGGGAAATTATTTGACTGCGCGATTGATTAATAAAACGTTGGCTGAAGCAACGGTTGAAATTACCAAAGAATTGGATGATCATCGGACGGAATTGAATTTATTGACAGAAAAGGTTATCAAAACGGGGTTAGCTACCTGGGCAGGGACAAAAAATGAGCGTATCCTTATTTTGACCGGGCAAAGCCATTTACTAGAGGAAGTGAAAGAATTAGAAGATTTGGAACGGGTCCGCATTTTATTTCAAATGCTTGAGAATAAAGAATCAATGATTCGTTTGCTCGAAGAATCAAAAAAGGCTAAAGATGTCCAGATTTTTATAGGCTCTCAAAATGAATTATTTAATTTGACCGGTTGTTCTTTAATTATCGCCCCTTACCAGAATAACCGGCAACAGGTGATCGGGGCGGTAGGTGTGATTGGCCCTAGCCGGATAGATTATGCAAAGATTATCCCTATGGTCAATTACACAGCCCAACTGATTGGGCGGTTTTTAACCAAAAAATAAGATATTTTTTATGATGCGAAGGTAGAAAAAATGACAAAGCCTCAACATACAAAATCTTCCGATCAGCAGATGTCAAAGCCTGCCGAGGAAGTGGAACAACCTCTTCCTGATTCACACCATAAGAGTGAACAGGCAACATCCGTAGCTGCAGACGAATCAGTCTCTAAAGCAGCGGAAAAAATAGGTATTTTTGGAGCAAAAATTATCTGAAGCAGGTCAAGAGATTGGCCAATTAAAAGACCAGTTATTACGGACATTGGCGGAAAGCGATAATATCCGCAAAAGGATGCAGCGCGAAAAAGAGGATAGCCAAAAATTTGCGGTCAGCAATTTTGCAAAGGATTTGATTGCGGTTTATGATAATTTGGAAAGGGCCCTTAAAAACCCCATTGCCACGGAAGATCCATTGATCAAGAATTTCATTGAAGGGGTGACCATGACGGAGCGCCAATTGGCGGCAGTTTTTGAAAAACACCAGTTGAAACGAATTGTACCAATAGGTGAAAAATTTGACGGCAATCAGCATCAATCCGTGATGGAAGTGCCGTCATCTACCCAACCTCCCGGAACGGTAGCAGATGTTTTCCAGGCGGGGTTTTCCCTTCATGATCGCTTGTTACGACCAGCAATTGTTACCGTGGTCAAAGCTGCTTCAAAAGAGGAGGAGGCAGCTCGTAAAAACCAATAAGCAAAGATTGCCAAATAATTTTTGTTGCAGATAACTTGTAGATTGGCGTAATCATTCTTATATCTCAACATGTTCACCAATATCTAGTAACTATTTAACCATTTATAAATTTATGGGGATTGCCACGAATGCTTCAGATGTTAAAGGTTGTGGCTGTAATCTGCCGAGAAGAGAGGAATCATGAGTAAAGTTATCGGAATTGATTTAGGAACCACCAATTCCTGCGTTGCTATTATGGAAGGCAAAGACACGAAAGTTATTGAAAATGCCGAGGGGTTACGGACAACCCCCTCAATTGTTGCTTTTACCGATACAGATGAACGGTTGGTTGGCCAGGCCGCGAAGCGGCAAGCGGTAACCAATCCGGAAAATACATTATTTGCGATTAAGCGGCTTATTGGCCGGCGTTATGATGACGCGATGGTTAAAAAAGATAAGGGATTAGTTCCTTACAAAATTATTGCTGGGGATAATGGGGATGCTTGGGTTGAAGCCCGTGGCAAAAAATATTCGCCTTCCCAAGTCAGTGCTTTCATTTTACAAAAAATGAAAGAAACCGCAGAAAATTATTTGGGTGAAAAAGTCACCCAAGCCGTGATTACGGTGCCTGCTTATTTCAATGATTCGCAACGCCAAGCTACCAAAGATGCTGGTCGGATTGCCGGTTTAGAGGTTTTGCGTATTATTAACGAACCCACTGCGGCAGCTTTAGCTTACGGGCTTGAGAAAAAAGGCAGCGGCATTATTGCTGTTTATGATTTGGGTGGTGGTACCTTTGATATTTCTGTACTTGAAATTGGTGATGGTGTATTCGAGGTCAAGTCAACCAATGGCGATACCTTCCTTGGGGGTGAAGACTTTGACAACCGCATTATGGATTATTTGGCCGAAGAATTCCGCAAAGAAAATGGGATTGACCTGCGCAAAGACAAGCTGGCTTTGCAGCGCCTGAAAGAGGCTTCTGAGAAAGCCAAGATTGAGCTTTCCAGTGCGATGCAAACGGAGGTCAATCTACCTTTCATTACGGCGGACAAGAATGGGCCCAAGCATATGAATATCCGTTTAACAAGGGCAAAGCTTGAATCCTTGGTGGATGAATTTATCCAACGTACTCTGGAGCCTTGCCGGGCTGCTTTAAAAGATGCTGGTTTGAAAGCTTCCGAAATCAATGAGGTTGTTTTGGTCGGCGGTATGACGCGTATGCCTAAGGTGATTGAAACAGTCCGCAGCTTTTTTGGCCGTGAACCTCACCGAGGTGTTAACCCTGATGAAGTAGTGGCAGTTGGGGCTGCTATCCAGGGGGCGGTTTTGAAAGGTGAAGTGAAAGATGTCTTGTTACTCGATGTCACGCCCCTTTCTTTAGGGATTGAGACATTAGGTGGGGTTTTCACCCGGTTAATTGACCGCAATACCACTGTTCCTACCAAAAGAAGTCAGATTTTCTCAACGGCAGATGACAGCCAAACCGCTGTTACCATCCGCGTTTTCCAAGGGGAGCGCGAAATGGCGGCTGACAACAAGCTACTGGGCCAATTTGATTTGTTAGGGCTGCCAGCGGCACCAAGGGGCGTTCCGCAGATTGAGGTAACATTCGATATTGATGCAAACGGCATTGTCAGCGTTTCTGCAAAAGATAAGGCAACCAATAAAGAGCAGCAAATCCGCATCCAGGCTTCCGGCGGGTTAAATGAGCAAGATATTAAGAAAATGGTTAAAGACGCCGAGGCTAATGCCAGTGAGGATAAGAAAAAACGGGCGTTAGTGGAAGCCCGCAACCAAGCCGAGTCACTGGTTCATGCCAATGAAAAAATGATCAAGGATAATGAGGGCAAAATCAGTGCAACCGATAAGGATTCCATCCAAAAAGCCATTGGTTCCTTAAAGGAAGTGTTGTCAGGGACGGATATCGAAGCGATTAAGTCCCGGTCCGAATCGTTGGCGCAATTAGCGATGAAAATGGGGGAAGCAATGTATCGCTCCCAGCAGCAAACATCCGCACCTCAAGGCGACAATCAAGGTGAAGGCAAGACAGAAAATGAAGAAAAAGTTGTTGATGCTGATTTTCAAGAAGTCAACAATAACAAACGTAAAAAACCATAGAGATGTTTCTTCCGCCAGCCTTAAATCTTTTTAAGGCTGGTTTTGGATTTTAGGGTAGAAAATGGCCGCAGCTAAACAAGATTATTATGAAATGCTTGGGGTATCCAAAACGGCAAGCGGCGAGGATTTGAAAAAAGCTTACCGTGCGTTGGCGATGAAACACCATCCGGATCGCAATCCGGGTAATCAGGCATCAGAACAAAAATTTAAAGAAATCAACGAAGCCTACGATGTTCTAAAAGATGAGCAGAAAAGGGCAGCCTATGACCAATTTGGTCATGCGGCCTTCCAAAGTGGGGGGGGGCGTTCAGGGCGGCCTAACGGGCAGGGGGCAGAGGGATTTGGTTTTGCCGGGGGTGGTTTTGCCGATATTTTTAATGAAATGTTTGGTGATTTTACGGATTCGCGTACCGGTGGTCGCCAAGCCCGTGGTACGGATCTGCGCTATAATATGGAAATAAGCTTAGAGGAGGCTTTTTCGGGTAAGCAAGTGACGATCCGCGTGCCGGGGTCATCTGCTTGCGATGCTTGCCACGGTTCTGGCAGCGAGCAGGGTAGCCAGCCTATTAACTGCCCTACCTGTCGCGGTAGCGGCAAGCAACGGGCAGCCCAAGGGTTTTTTACCATTGAGCGTACCTGCCAACAATGTGCGGGCTTAGGAAAGATTATTGAAAAACCATGCCGGGTTTGCCGGGGCAGCGGTACCGTTAAACGTGAAAAAACCTTGGAAGTCAATATTCCCGCAGGGGTTGAAGACGGCTCCCGTATACGCTTATCAGGACAGGGGGAAGCTGGTATGCGCGGCTCACCTGCAGGGGATCTTTATATTTTTGTGAGTATCCGGCAACATCCGATTTTCCAGCGGGAGGGGGCAACCATTGAATGCCAGATTCCTATCCCGCTGGTAACAGCTGTTCTAGGTGGATCGGTAGATGTGCCAACGGTTGAAGGAAATTGGGGTAAAGTCACCATTCCTGCGGGTACCCAAAGCGGACAAAAATTTCGTTTGAAAAGCAAAGGAATGAGTGTCTTGCGCTCCTCCAACCGTGGGGATATGTATTGTACCGTGGTGACTGAAACGCCCGTCAATCTCACCAAGCGCCAGCAAGAGCTTTTAAAAGAATTTACGGAAATTTCTGAAGGTAATCCAAAAAACTATCCAATTATGGAAAAATTTTTAACCAAAGTGAAAGAATTTTGGAAAAATTTGCGACCGTAGCTTTTTCCCCCACATGATGTGAGCTGATGACAATCCAGGCCAAGCGGTTATTAACAGCACTCGAAATAAAAGAAATTTTTAAAATATTTTCTGTGGCTAATCCGAAGCCGAAGGGGGAATTAATATATCAAAACCCCTACACCTTGCTGGTTGCAGTCGTTTTGTCTGCCCAATCAACCGATAAAGGCGTTAATAAGGCAACATCTGCTTTATTTGCGGTCGCAAGCAGCCCCCAGGCCATGGTTGCATTAGGTGAGGAGAAACTACGGGAATATATCAAAACAATTGGCCTTTATAACAGTAAAGCTAAAAACATCTTGTTGCTGAGCCAAAAATTGCTGACGGATTTTCAAGGGCAAGTGCCCGCAAACCGGCAACAGCTAGAGGAACTGCCAGGTGTTGGTCGGAAGACCGCTAATGTGGTTCTAAATATTGTTTTTGGCGAACCGACGATTGCTGTTGATACCCACGTTTTTCGGGTGGCCAATCGCACAGGACTGGCACTGGCAGCCACGCCATCCTTGGTTGAAAAAATGCTTGGGGAAAGGGTTCCACACGCTTACCAACAATCTGCCCATCATTGGCTTATTTTACATGGGCGATATGTTTGTAAAGCCCGCAAGCCAGATTGTCAGCGTTGTTGTATTAAAGATATTTGCGAATATCCTGAAAAAACTGCTAGCTAATCCCGTTCGGCGGATTCTAAAAGACATTGTTTCTTAGTTTCTTAAATTTTTACTAAGTGCGATAAGCATAAATCCGTGTCTGTTGCAATACCTGCGCGAGAACGGGCGATCACATGAGTGGCCCGCAAAGACTGTTGATGGGCGCGGGAGTAAAAAAATATGTCAACCACACAATCTGCTTGCTGGAATTGCCATAATTCAGCTGGGGGATCGGACCTTTTTAAAACGGGGCTGCCGAATAACGCCATAATCTCCTGTGGCGATTTATTAATGATAGCAGCAGAAGTAACTAAAGCTCGGTTGGGCAAGGAGCTATCTAGGTTTTTGCTCCCTGACTGACAGGCAGAAACGGACAACCAGCTAGCTAACAGAAAAACTGCCCGCAACCAGTTTGGAAATAGGGGACAACCAGCGATCATTACCAGTTGCTTAAACTATTGGCCAGACGGTGTTTCATCAATTTGATAAGTTGGTTGGGTATTAGTTGAGCTAACCGAAACATGCTCATACCCATGATGCGGGTTATCATGTAAATCAGAAAGAAGCTCAAGCTGGCCAGATAATGCCCCTCCTTTTTCTACCTCTAGCTGGGCATAGCGGATGGAACCCACAACTTTGCCAGTGGAACGCACAGTTAAACGGCCGTGGACAGTAATGTCACCTTCAAACCGCCCACTAATGTCAGCTGTTTCGATGTGGGCCGAACCTTTGAAAACCCCAAATTCAGAAATTTCAATACTGCGGCTATCGGTTAAGGAAGCTTCCACGCGACCTTCCACGATCAACCTTTGGCAAGCCCGGATTTCCCCAGTCAAAACGATATCGCGACCGACGATTAAGCGTTTGCCCTCCGAGTCGGAATTCGTTTTTGCTTCATTACGGCGCACGGAGATAGAGGAAGATATATTTTCGGTATGGATGCCGGAAGCAGGCCTTGCCATCGGGGCAACAGGACGGTTATTCAAGGGGGTAGCATTTGGCTCGCTACGGTGCACCGGGCGATTACTGGTCAGCACGGAGGGTTCTGGTGAATTTTCCCGTGATGGGGAAGAAGAAACTGTTTCTTTTAAGGGCATTTCACGCTCTTTCTTTTTTCCGAACATGGCCAAATCCTTATACTGTACCTGAAAATAAATATATGTATTATTCTCTACATACCATAATTATATAAATTGCAACAGAAGTTTTTTAAAGAAAACAGCAGCGCCATAGCCTTTCTTCGAATCATCGCTTTTCAGCCTTGTGTTCAGGCACTGTGTGTAGCAACCCGTCATGATCTTCTATAACTGATCATGGCAACCCCTATCATCGATAAAATAATACCGGCGATATTAATCAGGTTTAGCTGTTCCTTAAGAACCAGCAAGCCAACCGCCATTAATATGATATTGATCACCACCCCGGTTACAACATTTCCCACACTTAAATCCCAGCCCTGGCGATACATCAGTAAAAATCCCAATTCCATCAAAATAACAGCCCCGGCAATTCCTAACTGAACCCAGCCTAACTGTTTCATATGGGTGACAAGCCCTCCTTGGATGGGGAAAAGCAATAAAATGGGGATACAAATCGCGAGTACAGCCATATAAATAGCTGTAATCGAGACAAGCGGGTTAATGGTTGGCGATATTTTTTTAACCAAGAAATGATATCCAACCGTGCCAAAAATGGCTACGGCAGCTGATAAATAATATAAAATGCTACCTTTTTCTGACATGGGTAATATCCTTAAAAGCAGAATAAGCATGAGATAATAGGGAGAATGAATGGCATGACAGCATAGCCAAAATCAATCAACCTAAAAAGGTCTTTTTTGCATCGGTCACGAAAATAACTTGTACAAGTTTATAATTGATGGCAGAACAAGGGAAGTTTAAGGGGATGGATGAAATGGCTAACCACCAATATGATGTTGTGGCGATTGGCAATGCTATCGTTGATATTTTGGCGCATGTTGAAAGTGTTTTTCTGGATAAAGCGGGACTTAAAAAAGGGGCAATGACCCTGATTAATGAAGCCCAATCGGATAAATTATATGAATTGATGGGCCCAGCCACCGAAGTTTCCGGCGGTTCTGCCGCCAATACGGCAGCGGGTTTAGCATCGCTTGGGGTTCGGACTGCTTTCATTGGCAAGGTACGCAATGACCAGCTTGGCAATATTTTTCGCCATGATATTCAAGCCGCTGGCGTTCATTTCGATAGTCAAGCGTTGGTCAAGGGGCCATCAACAGCCAGATGTATGGTTTTTGTGACCCCCGATTCCCACCGTACGTTGCAAACTTATTTGGGGGCCTGCGTAACCCTTTCAACTAAAGATGTGCCGAAAACTTTAATTGAATCTGCGGCGATCACCTATCTCGAGGGATATTTATGGGATTCCCCTTCGGCCGCTGCCGCCTGCGAGCAGGCTATTGATTATGCCAAGAAGAAAGGTAAAAAAGTTTCCATCAGCCTTTCCGACCCTTATTGCGTTGATAGGCACCGGCAAAAATTCCAAAAATTGTGCGAGGTTACGGATATCCTTTTTGCCAATGATGCCGAGATCATGGCTTTATGGCAAACAGATCAGTTGGCGTCTGCGGTTGAGCAAACCAGGCAACAGGTGCCTTTGGCAGCTGTTACCCAAGGGGCTGCAGGTTCTTTGATCATTACCAAGCAAGAAACCATCCTTGTTAAAGCTGTCCCTGTTCGGGATATTGTTGACACCACCGGTGCAGGTGACTTATATGCAGCAGGATTTTTATATGGTTTTGTTCGAGGATATCCATTAAAAGATTGTGGGGCAATTGCATCCCTTGCCGCCGCAGAAATTATCAGCCATTTGGGTGCTAGGCCAGCTGTTTCTCTATCAAAGCTTTTAGAAGGTTCGCGTATTATTTTATAACTAACGATTGGAAAGTGTATGTTACTCAGAAATTTAGCAATTATTGCCCACGTCGATCACGGTAAGACAACCTTAGTTGATCAGTTGTTACGCCAAAGCGGAACATTTCGCGCCAACCAGCAAATGGTGGAAAGGGTGATGGATTCGAATGAGCTTGAAAAGGAACGCGGTATCACTATTTTGGCCAAATGCACGTCGGTTACGTGGAAAGGCATTAAGCTGAATATTGTGGATACGCCGGGGCACGCCGATTTCGGCGGAGAAGTTGAGCGTATTTTAAACATGGTGGATGGGGTCGTGGTGTTGGTGGATGCAGCTGAAGGGCCTATGCCGCAAACCAAATTTGTGACCATGAAAGCTTTAAAACAAGGGTTGAAGCCGATTGTGGTCATTAACAAGGTGGATCGTCCTGATGCCCGAGCCCAAGAGGTACAAAATCTGGTTTTTGATTTGTTTGCCTTATTGGGTGCTACCGATGAGCAACTTGATTTTCCAACCCTTTTCGCATCTTCCAAGCAGGGATGGGCCGCACATTCCTTAGATGCCCCCCGCCTAAATCTAGAGCCGCTTTTTGATTTGATTGTCAAACACGTGGCGCCGCCGACATGCAACCCCGATGAAAAATTCGCTATGCTTGCTACCATTATCGAATCAGATCCCTATTTGGGGCGTATTTTAACAGGGCGTATCAATACGGGAAAAGCAAAAGTCAATATGCCAGTCAAGGCACTAAGCCCCGATGGAAAGGTCATCGAACAAGGACGTCTAACCAAATTATTGGCTTTCCGCGGTGTGGAACGGATCCCAGTTGAGCAAGCAGTTGCAGGTGATATTATAGCCATTGCGGGGTTAGGGGCACCCACCGTGGCCGATACCATTTGCGATCCCGCTGTCATGACCCCCATTCCAGCCCAACCCATTGATCCGCCAACCCTGTCCATTAATATCAGCGTGAATGATTCACCCCTAGCTGGACGGGAAGGTAATAAAGTTACCAGCCGAGAAATTCGCGCCAGGCTTTGGAAGGAAGGCGAGGGGAACGTCGCCATTCGCGTCAAGGAATCGGATCAGAAGGATTCGTTTGAGGTTTCTGGACGGGGTGAATTGCAATTGGGTGTGTTGATTGAAACCATGCGGCGGGAAGGCTTTGAATTGTCCATCAGCCGACCGAAGGTGATTTATCAGCAAGATCCCGTAACTTCACAACGCTTGGAACCGTTCGAGGAGGTATTGGTTGACGTGGACGAAGAGTATGCGGGCGTTGTGGTTGAAAAAATTGGCATGCGTCGGGGGGAAATGTCTGACATGCAGCCATCCGGCAGCGGCAAAACCCGTGTCACTTTCATTGTGCCGTCTCGCGGATTGATCGGTTATCATGGCGAATTTATGACGGATACCCGGGGTACAGGTGTTATGAACAGGTTGTTCCACGGTTATGCGCCTTATAAAGGAGCCATTGGCGGCCGACGTAATGGCGTATTGATTTCTACTTCCAACGGTAAAGCTGTAACCTATGCTTTATGGTATTTGGAAGAACGGGGTATTTTGATGGTTCCCCCCGGCGTTGATGTGTATGAAGGGATGATCCTCGGCGAGCATTCGCGTGAGAATGATTTGGACGTGAATCCGATTAAGGAAAAGCATCTCAGCAACGTTCGGACAACGGCGAAAGAAGAGGCTATCCGCCTGACTCCACCGCTGATCATGACGTTAGAAAAAGCGATGTCTTATATCCAAGAAGATGAATTGGTTGAAGTCACGCCCAAGAACATCCGCCTACGCAAGAAATACTTAAACCCTAATGAGCGCAAGAGATTCAACAAACAAAATTCGGATTAATAGCATATTGGGACAAAACCAACATTTAGGTTCACCTAAAAAATCTTGGTGGTTGAGAGCGGTCGGTCTGTATACAGACCGCCGCAGTTTTGCCTTGTTATTGCTGGGGATATCTGCAGGCATGCCGTATTTCCTGTTGCATGGATCCTTAACCGCTTGGTTGCGTGAGGGTGGCGTGGATCGAGCAATGATAGGCTATATCAGTTGGGTTGGAGTTTTCTACGGGGTGAAAGTTTTATGGGCCCCCTTGGTAGATCAAATAAAAATCCCCCTTCTTACCCGGTTCTTGGGAAAGCGGCGCGGCTGGATTTTGCTGTCCCAGATAGGGATTGTCAGTGGATTATTATTGATGGTTTGGGGAGCACCTGTTTTTCCTGACCCTATACTTGATCAGCCTAAAGGCCTTGGAAATTTAACATATCTTGGGAATATGGGGATGTTTATCCTGGCGATTTTGTGGGTGGCCTTTTGGTCGGCAACCCAGGATATTGCCATTGATGCCTACCGGATCGAGGTGGCTGGGGAAGAGTTCCAAGGAGCTATGGTTTCCAATTACATTTTGGGCTATCGCATCGCCGGATCTTTGGTGGTAGGGGTGGGGGCTTTTTATTTGGCGGATTTATTGTCGTGGCCAGATGCCTATTTATTGATGGCTGCTTGTTTCCTGCCACTTATCCTGGTGGTTTTGCTGTCTCATGAACCTCAAGCTTACTCAACATCTCCTGCAAGGGGGTTTCTTGCACACATCCAACAAGCTGTTTTAAGGCCCTTTATTGAGTTTTTTCAACGCCAATCTTGGAGTAGCGCTCTTGTTATTTTGGGGTTTATCGCTCTTTGCAAAGTCAGTGATATTGTCATGGGGCCAATGGTCAACCCTCTTTACAAAGATTTGGGGTTTACGAATATCGAAATTGCCAATATTACCAAGGTTTATGGATTTGCGATCACTATATTAGGGGGGTTCATAGCAGGAATTTTAGTTGCCCGCTATTCTGCTAAGAGGTTGTTGTTGCCTGCTATCATTTTACTAGCTGTGCCTAACCTGATGTTTATGGTGCTGGCAGACCATCCAAAAGATATCCTATTATTGGCTTCAGCCATCAGTGCCGATAATTTTGGCAATGGCTTGGCGGCTACAATTTTAGTTGCTTATTTCTCGGGCTTGGCCAATAAGGCCTATACGGCTACGCAATATGCTTTATTCAGTTCTTTAATGAACTTACCAGGCACCATCTTGGGCGGATTTTCAGGCTGGATAACCGAGCAGGTTGGCTATAGCAATTTCTTTTTGATCAGTGCGTGCTTGGCATTGCCAGCTCTTTCCTTGGCCTTTATCCTGCAATGGCGCCCAGGGGTTAAATCGCAGGGGAAGACCTAAGTTTATCAACCATATACCCAACGGATCGGACGGTACGGATTATATCGGGGTCGTTGGGCTTCTTAGGATTATATAGGGCCTGCCGCAAGCGCCCGATGTGGACATCAACTGTTCGAAGATCAATATAGTGACCTTGGCCCCACACTGCATCCAGCAATTGTTCCCTGGTTAACGGACGGCCTTGGTTTAGCAGCAAATGCCTTAATAGTTTAAATTCTGTTGGGCTTAATAAAATCAACTCTTGTTCCTGATAAACTTGGTGATGGTCAAGATCAACGGTTAAATTGGCATAAAGCAATTGGCTGTTTGAGGTTAACTGCAAACTACGCCGCAGCAGGCTTTTCACCCGGGCCAGCAATTCCTTGGTGCTGAACGGTTTGGTCATATAATCATCAGCGCCTGTTTCCAGCCCGCGCAGCTTGTCATCTTCCTCCGTACGGGCTGTCAAAATAAGGATGGGCAATAAATAAAATTGTGGGGAACGTCTTAAGATCCGGCAAAGTTCTATGCCAGAAATTTTAGGCACCATCCAATCGGCAATCACCAAGTCGGGTTTCTGTTCCCGGATCAATGTTAAGGCAATCTCACCATCTTTAGCCAGGATCGCCTGGTAACCTGCACACTCTAAGTTATATTCCAGGATAGCCATCAGGGCTGGATCATCTTCAACAATCAAAATTGTCATCGAAACAGGCTGGACTATTTGGGCGATTCCTTCTTAGGAAGAGCAGATGGGGTGGGAGTTAGGTAAGAATTGGTAATCGTGTGATCGCTTTTGGGACGGTCCCCTTTAATTGGGGAGCCATGCACCATAAAATAAATGGTTTCCGCAATATTGGTGGCGTGGTCGCCGATCCGCTCAATATTCTTGGCAATAAACAATAGATGGATACACCCACCGATGGTGCGTACATCTTCCATCATATAGGTCAGAAGCTCCCGGAAGACGCTGGTATAAAGGGCGTCCACTTCTTCATCCTGCCGCCAGGCTTGCAGGGCTTGATCTATATTTTTATTGATATAGGCATCCAACACATTTTTAACAATTTGTTGCACGGCTTTGCCCATCCGGGCAATACCTGTCATAAACTGTCCGTTCATCATGGTTTCGGGTAATGCTGGGACACGTTTGGCAACGTTGGCGGCATAATCGCCCATGCGCTCCAAATCACTGGAAATTCTTAAAGAGGAGACAACTTCTCGTAAATCTTGGGCCATCGGTTGCCTGAGTGCCAGGATTTTGACAACTAAATTACTGACCATTTGATCGCGCGAGTCAATTTTTTGGTCTTGCTCAACCACTTCTTTCGCTTGTTTCAAATCATGGGACGCCAAGGCTTCGACCGCCTGTTGTAGTTGCGATTCGACCAAAGCACCCATTTCAACAAGGATATTGCCTAATTGTTTTAATTGGTCATCAAATGATTTCACAATATGTTCGGGTAAATTTACCATCATCTTTTCCTTTTTTTATTTTTTTAGCCGAAACGTCCGGTGATATATCCTTGGGTGCGCTGATCCTGAGGGCTGGTAAAAATTTCGTCGGTTGCGCCACTTTCAATCAATTCACCCAGATGGAAAAAAGCAGTTTTTTGAGAAACGCGGGCCGCTTGCTGCATGGAATGGGTCACGATGACAATCGTGAAATTGTGGCATAACTCATCAATCAATTCCTCAACCTTAGCGGTCGCAATGGGGTCAAGTGCTGAACAGGGTTCATCCATCAAAATAACATTGGGATTGATAGCAATTGCCCGGGCAATGCAAAGCCGCTGTTGTTGGCCGCCAGACAGCGATAAAGCTGGTTCCTTCAAACGGTCTTTGACTTCTTTCCATAACCCTGCTTTTTCTAGGCTGTTCGTAACAATGGCATCCAGTTGCTGCCGGTTATTGGCTAATCCATGCAATTTAGGAGCGTAGGCAATATTTTCATAAATTGATTTGGGAAAAGGGTTCGGTTTTTGGAAAACCATCCCAACTTTGGCACGCAAGGTGACTACATCAATTTGGGGATCATAAATGTTGTGGCCATCTAAAAGGATTTCGCCTTGGATACGGCAACTGGCGATCACATCATTCATCCGGTTTAAGCACCGCAGGAAAGTAGATTTACCGCAGCCGGATGGGCCAATTAAAGCGGTTACTTGGGACGACAGGATGTCCAAGGTCACAGACTTGAGGGCCTGTTTTTCCCCATAATAAACATTTAAGTCTTTAACAGTTATCTTCGCTTGGGTTGTCATAGGTTTCTACTAAACGCCTTATTGTTTTTAATAAAAAGCAAAAAATTCTAGCTTGGTTTTACCATTTTTTTTCCACCCGTTGCCGGATGATAATGGCAACCGAGTTCATTAACACCAAAAATAATAACAACACAAAAATAGCTGCATAGGTTTTTTCAACAAAAGCAGTCTCCTGCAGATCAGACCACATATAAATTTGTGCCGGTAAAACGGTTGCGGGATCGGTGAATTTTGCTGGGATATCCACCACAAAAGCGATCATGCCGACCATCATTAAAGGTGCCGTTTCACCTAATGCACGCGCCATCCCTAGAATCGTTCCCGTTAAAACTCCGGGTAACGCCAAAGGAAAAACATGATGCCAAACAACTTGGGCTGGGGAAGCACCGACCGCCAGGGCTGCTTGCCTCACGGAATCGGGTACCGAACGTAGCGCAGCCCGCGCTGCGATAATAATAACCGGTAGGGTCATTAAGGCAAGCACCATTCCCCCAACCATTGGGGAAGAACGGGGCAGATCAAAAAATCCCAAAAATACGACAATTCCCAATAACCCGAATATGATGGAGGGAATGGCTGCCAAATTATTAATATTAATTTCGATTAAACGGCTTAAGAAATTTTTCTTGGAAAATTCTTCCAAATATAAAGCTGCCGCCGCCCCAAAAGGCAAAGATAATAATAAAGTAATAACCATGGTTAGGAAAGTGCCTGTAATACTGCCCAAAATACCAGCTTCTTCCGGCTCACGGCTATCGCCTTTGCTCCAAAACAATTTATCAAGAGAGGTTTTGATCTGTTGCTGTTGTTCCAGTTGTTCCACCCATTGGCGTTGGTTATCGCTAAGTTTTGAATCTTTTTGGCCGGTTGTTTGATATTCGTCAACCAAGCTTGACGTGCGCACGTCAATGAAAAAAGAAGATGGCTGGCCTATGGGGGGTGGAAGGTCGCGCAGTTCGTCTGCAGCATGCGGGGATAACAGTTTCATGAGTTCCCGGCGTTCTGAAGACGTTGGGTTGATGGCAAGGTTCTTTTCCAACAGCTGGCGGATCATGACCCGGTAATCCGGTCCGGTCCCATCATTGCTGGCTAAGGGCGCTATATCCGTTGTTGTGGCCTCAAGGCTAATATAGGTGTGAAAAAAAGCTGGCCACGCATGATACATAATATAAGTGAGCAGGAAAAATAAAAAACTGCTGGGTATTGCCAAGCTAACCAACGCCATTATCCTGAAACGGCGTTCACCTTTCAAGCGTTGCCGCAATTTTTTCGGGGTTTGGGTCAAGGACAGGGTATTATTCATATTTTTGCCGGTAGCGCGATAAAATCCATAAAGATATAATGTTTAAACTCAACGTAATCACAAACAGCAGTAAACCAAGGGCAAAAGCTGCCAAAGTTTTAGAACTGTTAAATTCTTGATCACCTGTTAAAAGGGTCGTGATCTGGACGGTGACGGTGGTGACAGATTGGAGAGGGTTAATACTTAAATTGGCAGCTAAGCCAGCGGCCATTACTACGATCATGGTTTCGCCGATCGCGCGTGATACCGCGAGCAATATTCCCCCGATAATTCCCGGCAAAGCAGCGGGGACCAAAACCCGGCAAATGGTTTCTGATTTTGTAGCGCCTAATGCGTAAGAACCATCGCGCAGTGAGCTGGGGACTGCTTTTAAAGCATCATCGCTTAGGGAGGCTACGAAGGGTATAATCATCATTCCCATCACCAATCCAGCTGCTAAGGCGCTTTCAGCGGCGACGTCCAAACCTAAGCTTTCCCCCAATTTACGGATAAGGGGGGCCAGCACGATGGCTGCAAAATACCCGTAAACGACGGTAGGGATCCCTGCCAATAATTCAAGCACTGGTTTCAGGATTGAGCGCTGCCGCGGCGATAAATATTCGGCCATATAGATAGCAGACATTAAACCCAAGGGGGCAGCGATAGTGATGGCTATCACTGTGATTAAAGCGGTGCCCAAGATAACAGGAATGACCCCGAAGCTGCCTGAACTTCCGGTTTGATCTGCTCGAATGGCGGTTTGTGGGCTCCATTCCGTACCAAACAGGAATTCACCTAAGGGCACACGATCGAAAAACCGCCAAGCTTCCATTAATAGAGACAAAACAATCCCTAGGGTAATGGCAATCGCGATGCTGGCGCAAGCTGCCAGAAATATTTTAACCAGGCTTTCAACAGCTGGGCGGGCCCGGAAATCTGTTCTGATATAGTGTTTTGACCACCAGCCGCCAATTATTGTGCCAATCAACAGAATCATTATGTAGGCATAATATTCTATCTCCTGCCATTTTTGCAGCAAATGCTGGAATTTATCCCAAATATCCTGCGGCACAATGGGCGATATCTGTGAAAAAGGATTGGTTAAGCTTGCTTGCAGAAGGGAATAAAAATCTTGGGGGGTAAGGTTGCTGTCCCTAAAAATGTTTTCAGGGATACCAGCAATTGTTTGATGATAGGTGAAATAAGGTAGGAAAATGGCACTAGCCAAGAGGCACAGAAGACCAATACCGCCTGCCCACACTGCAGAATAGAAACCATAATAGGCGGGGCGTGCAGCCAGAACCAGGCCAGTTTTTCGCTGGATTAGGGAAGCTTTTCGGCTTCCCCAATAATAAGAAGTAAGAGCGAGAAAAGCCAGCATCAAGAAAAACAGCACGCCATTCCCTCCATTTTAGGGCCAATATCTTAATCGTTAAGGCCGATAAACCTTCAACTGCCGGATATTTTGCAATTGTTGGGCATGATCCGATGCAGGTAAGGGAACTAAACCTTTATCAGCTAAATATCCATCTTGCCCGCTCGATTGGTCGCTAGCATATTCCAGCATAAATTCTTTTAATCCTGGCACAAGGTCAAAATGACCTTTTTTGAAATAAACATACAAAGGGCGGGCAATCTTGTAACGCCCTGTGGCAATGCTATCAAAATCTGGTTTTACCGCATCAATCGCCAAACCATATAAAATATTCCCATTCTCCTCAAGGAAACTATAGCCGAAAATGCCCACAGATTTAGGGTTGGCCTGCAATTTCCGAACGATAAGGTTATCGTTCTCGCCTGCTTCAATGAAAGCGCCGTCTTCCCGCATGGTTTGGCAAATATTTTGCCGTTGGTCGGCCGCTAGAGAAGCAACTTCCTGAAATTGCATACATCCCTTATCCATTACCAATTCGACAAAAGAATCACGGGTACCGGAAGTTGGCGGGGGCCCCAAAACCTCAATTTTATCATTGGGTAATTGCGGGTTAATATCCTTCCAGGTTTTATAGGGATTAGCCACTAATTTCCCGTTGACTGGAACGGTTTTTGCCAGCGCCAGCCATAATTCCTTGGTAGTCAGGTTGAAAGGCTGATGTTGGTTGGATTGTGCAATAACAATACCATCAAACCCTATTTTCAACTCGATGATTTCGGTGACGCCATTTTTGGTGCAAAGCTCGATTTCCGAATCTTTGATCCGTCTTGAGGCATTAACGACGTCGGGATAAGATTCACCAAAACCTGAACACCATAATTTGATTCCACCCCCTGTGCCAGTTGATTCAACAATAGGGGTACGAAATTTTGTATTTCGGCCAAAATTTTCGGCAACATTTGTGGTAAAAGGAAAAACGGTGCTGGAGCCTACAACACGGATCTGATCCCGTGCTTCGGCGATGGTTGCCCAGGATAATAAAGTTATCCCAAGGGCAGTTGATAATATTTTCATGAGCTTAGTCCTAATTTTGATAGGGGTTGCAAATATCATTATCAATTCAAATGATAATATCAATCATATTGGCAAATGATTATGACAACTTCATGACAAACGGATTGATTATATTAAACAGCTAATTCGTTATGGACAGGTAGCGAAACGACAAAGCAGCTTCCTTGTTTGGGGCGGCTATATATCTTTAACCGGCCACGATGGCGCTGAATGATATGTGAAGCTATCGCTAATCCCAAACCTGTTCCTTGTGTATTAGGATTATTATCGGCGCGATAAAAACGTTCGGTAATCCTTGCAAGATCTTCTTCCGCAATCCCCATTCCTGAATCCACCACTAAGATTTCTAACTCTTTTCCCCCGGCGTCCAATTGGCGATACCTGAAAACCAACCAGATTTTATTGCCAGGCATACTGTATCTAACGGCGTTATCCAGCAAATTTTCAAACAGGATGTATAATTGTTGACTATCACCGGATAAGGTAGGTAAATCATCCGTTTTTTCTAAAAATCCCTCCCCAGGAGGAATAAAATCAAATGAGGTGGGCTCACCCCCCAATTGCAGATCAATGGAATATTTATTTAACAATGGTTGCAGATCACCTTGCACTGTTTCCAGGATAGATGCCAAGGAAACAATGTTTTCTGGATAGCTACTTTCCAGCTGTTCAATCTTGGACAGGAGGAGCAGATCTTTGACTAATTGGCCCATGCGCCGGACTTGTTGTTGAAATAAAGAAAGAAAAAGCTCTCTTTTTTTAAGATCTTCGGGGAAGTGATCTTGAAGTGTTTCTGTAAGACTAGAAATAACGGCTAAAGGCGTTTGTAGTTGATGGCTGGCGTTCGCAACAAAATCTTGATTCTTTTGGATCATTTTTTTAGCAAAAGTCTGATCACGTAAAACAATAACGGTGGCCAGAAACTCTGCTAAGGGCAAG
Source organism: Rhodospirillaceae bacterium (assembly GCA_016722635.1). NCBI lineage: Bacteria > Pseudomonadati > Pseudomonadota > Alphaproteobacteria > Rhodospirillales > Rhodospirillaceae > Rhodospirillaceae bacterium. Next base: position 382,052 of record JADKIX010000011.1, read on the forward strand.
GATAATTGTTGTAAGGTAATATTCCAATGCCTAGTTACCGGGATTGTTAAAGAAAATTCCAGGTTTAAAAATTCGCATTGCTGTTGATTGATTTGATTGATCCCATTTAACAAATCGGGATGACGGATCAGGCCCGCTAACTCAACTCCTACCAAAGATCCGGTGTATCCCAATGATTTATTAACTTCTGCATTGCTGTAAATGATTTTTTGCTGGGTATTTATGATTAATACTGCCTCTGGCCAGTTCTCAAACAAACGGGTCAAAAGATCCAGCAAAAATTTGGCTGTTGGGGAAACAAAAAAGGTATTTGATAAAGATTCAGGATGGTGTGCAGGGGAAGGGGATAAATCTAAAATATCATTTCCCTGTCTTTCTCCTGGTCTATGTTCCCTAGCTGTGGTCTTCCGACTCAATTGAAAATAGCCAAAGGCAATGATTACGCAATGGCTTAACAGGCAAACGAAAAATCCCCAGATCTCTAACAATCCTAACCCACTCAGTAACCCTGTTAACAAAACACTGAAAACAAAACTGCGTACGATAAAGGCTAGGGGAAATGCTTTTGATGGTATCATGCCAATCCATTACCTATTTAACATAATTATCCGTAGCCACATTTGGGCAACGGCGATTGGAAAAGTCCGTTTTTTTAAAGGACTCAAAATAGTGTTTTTCACACATAACATACAAATATTGTTTTGTTGATGTAAATATAGTACAACCAGACAGGCTTTACTTGTTCCGAATGTAGCGACAACCAATTAAAAAGGATCTGATCCATGAATTTCTTCCATAACCGCTTCACACAAGCCCTGATGGGTGCAACTTTGTTATCTGGCGTTGCCTTGTCCCAGCTTTCAGCTCAACAATATCGCCCTTGGGATGGAAATGCGAACAACCTACAAGGAATGTTTAACGAACTGAAGCAAATGATCCGGGAAGCGGACCGGGCCGAGGCAGCTGACCCCGCTTTCTTAGATGATTTGAATGATTTTGTGCAACGCTACGAAAGATTGTCAACAGGTAATAATGACAATAATAATCCGCCTGCCTCAGGTTGGTCGCGCATTATTTTGTCGGATAATTTCCGTGATGGCGACTACACCCGAAATCCAGCTTGGACTGTCAAATCAGGCAATTGGCGGATTGATACCGGCGGTAGTAATCTTGGCCTGCGTTCATCGGTTTATTCAGCTTATGCTGGTAACAGCCAGAATGTAGCACAAGCTTTATTAGGCGCCTTATTCCAACAACCGGGCCAGCAAAATGTGGCCGCACAAGTTGCCCAAATTGGGATTTTCTTAAAGATCCCCAATAGTTTCCAATTAAAAGTGGAATTTAACTCACGTGCTGCAGGTGGCAGGGTCGATTTTGTTGTCACCAATGCTCAAAGTTTCGCTTCCTACGTTGTATCCTACACACCTGGTTCTAATAACGGGATACAATTGCTGAAGGTTACCAACAGGGGTACGACTATTCTGGCTTCATCCAGCAGCAATATTGGGTTTGAAGATGGTAAGTACCATGTCATTGAATTGAACCGCGATGGGCGTGGGGCTATGAATCTGCTGGTTGACAACAGGGTAGTGGCGCGTAGCAACGATAATAGTTTGAACCGCGGTTTCGATAATTTTACGGTGGTTAACGGTGGTGGTACGTACTGGATTAAATCCGTTACCATTAATGGACAGTAAGATTGAAAATTTGATTGATGATGTAGGATCGAATGGCCTGCTACTTCCCAGCAGGCCATTTTTATTTTATAGATGAATTTTTTTTTCATGTCTTGATATAAAATAAATAAGTCCGATCGCTCTTCAATTATTGGTTGCGTTGTTGGGTCGTTTGATCAAGAATTATCATGTGAAAACGCCTATGATAAATCCCCTTGGTTTTCCTATCAAAAGCTTTCCCATCTTTCAAGGAAAAACCCCCTTTTACGGTGAAAAATAAGCGTCATGGTTGACTCAGATAATAAAAATTCTACCACCCCGGCCTTAGCGCAATATCTTGATATTAAAAAGCACCATCAGGATAGTTTGGTATTTTATCGCTTGGGTGATTTTTATGAGTTGTTTTTTGAAGATGCCATTCAAGCATCTAAAATTTTGGGCTTGGTGTTAACGAAAAGGGGCCAATATCAGGGACAGGACGTTCCTATGTGCGGGGTACCTGCCCATGCGGCTGAAAATTATTTGGCTAAATTAATTCAAAACGGTCGCAAGGTTGCTATTTGCGAACAAATGGAAGAAGCTGAGCAGGTTAGAAAAAGAGAGGGGAAAAACATCATCCAACGCCGGGTTGTACGAATTATGACCCCCGGGACGCTGACAGAAGAAAACTTATTAAATAACAAAAGATATAATTATTTGGCTGCTTTATGTATAGAAAATGGATTGATGGCAGGGGCTTGGATCGATTTGTCAACTGCCGATTTTTATACCGCCGAAATACCAATGGGTCAATTATTATCGTGGCTTGAGCGCTTATCCCCAAGGGAATTACTGATATCCGATGAAAATTCGGAAACGATAATCAGCGCTTTATTGCCGGAGTGGCGCAAAATTGTCTCCATTCGTCCCAAAGATCGCTTTGATCCTAAGGGCGCCAGGCAACGGTTGCAGAAAGTCTATAATATCCAATCTTTAGAAGGATTGGGGTCGTTCAACCCGAATGAAATTGCGGCTGCAGGAGCCTTGATTGAATATATTGAATTGACTCAACAAGGCAGAATCCCTTTATTAAAACCCTTGAAACGGGTGTTCGGCAACGAGATCATGGAAATTGATGCCTTCACTTGGCGCAGCTTGGAAATTGACCGCACCCAATCCAATCATTATGAGGGAAGTTTGCTGCAAGTGATTGACCGTACCAGCAGCGCGGCGGGATCTCGTTGTTTATCTGCTTGGCTGGCCTATCCCTTGACAGATACAGCCAAAATCATTAGTCGACAAGAAATGGTTGAGTTTCTAATCATTCAAGGACAAGCAAGGATCGACACCCAAAAGAAATTGGCCAAAATACCGGATTTGCAACGGGCTTTATCTAGGCTGATGATTGGGCGTGGTAGTCCCAGGGATTTGGGGGCAATCCAGTCGGGCTTACAACAGGCAACAACCATTAAAGAAAACCTTTCCTCGATATCGATGTTACCCAAGGCTTTTAAGGAATTATTGGCTGGACTTGGCTATCATCAACCGTTGATTGAGCGGCTTGCTAAAGCACTTACACCTTCTTTGCCGTTGGATGCCAAAGAAGGGGGGTTTATTGTCGCTGGATATCATCAGGAATTAGATAAATGGCGTCATTTGCGGGATGATTCGCGCCAGGAAATTGCGGTTCTGGAAAACCAATATCGTGGGTTGACCGGCCTAACTAGCCTAAAAATCAAATATAACAATATTTTAGGGTATTATATCGAAACCACCACCGCCCAATCGCCGAAACTATTTGATTATCCGGATAAAAATTTTATTCACCGGCAGACAATGGCTGGTGCTGTCCGTTTCGTGACAACTGCGCTGAGTGAGTTGCAGCAGAAAATTTTTCAAGCCGCCGATAAAGCTTTAGCGTTGGAATTGCTGTTGTTTCAGGATTTGGTACAAGAAGTTAACACCCAAGCAGAGATGATCCAGAAAACAGCCGATGCTTTGGCGCATATCGATGTCATTGCTGCCCTTGCTGCGCTTGCTGTGGAACAGAGTTATTGTCGCCCGCTGGTGGATCATAGCCTGCATTTTGATATCAAAGGTGGACGTCATCCGGTTGTTGAATATGCTTTGATGAAGCACGGTAAATCCTTCATTGCCAATGATTGTAACCTAAGTGCCGGACAACAATTATGGCTGATTACCGGACCCAATATGGCTGGCAAATCAACTTATTTGCGGCAAAATGCCTTGATTACTATTTTAGCGCAAATTGGCTCATTTGTTCCGGCAACGCAGGCAAATATTGGTGTTGTTGATAAATTGTTCAGCCGGGTTGGTGCAGCTGACGATTTGGCTCGCGGTCAATCAACCTTTATGGTGGAGATGTTGGAGACCGCTGCCATTCTTAACCAAGCGACCGACCGTTCTTTGGTTATTTTGGATGAAATTGGCCGTGGCACATCAACTTTTGATGGATTAGCGATTGCTTGGGCGGTTTTGGAACATCTGCATGATACGCTTAAAAGCCGTTGTTTATTTGCCACCCACTACAGGGAATTGGCAGGGTTAGGAAAGAAACTGTCTTCAATGAGAGAGTATTGTTTTAAATTAAAAGAATGGCAGGAAACAATCGTGTTCTTGCATCAATTAATCCCAGGCGTTGCCGATAGGTCTTATGGTATAGATGTAGCCAGGTTGGCCGGTGTCCCGAAGGCCGTTATTTCTAGGGCCCGAAAAATTCTTATCCTACTCGAAGCAAACGACAACAAAAAAAATATGGGTTTATTACCAGAGGGGTTGCCGCTTTTCCTCTGACAAGCCAATCAGTATGGACAAAAGTGAAAAAGAATCTGACAAGTTGTCAGCTGTGGAAGAGGCATTTTTAAAGCTTGATGTGGACGCTTTATCACCCCGGCAAGCCTTGGAAAAACTATATGAACTGCAAAATCTGGTAAAAAAACCTATCCCAAAATCTTAAAAAATGGAGCGGCTGTCAGCAATCACGATCCCATTATTGCGGCTGAGGAGCTGGAATTTGTATCATGATGGGTTCCTCAGGGGAGCTTGGGTTTTCAAGCACCACTTCAACCGACCAAGAAGACCAAGATTGACGATAATTGGCCATATTGGGGATAGCAATGGCAACAGAACTTTCTATCCACAGATTATGGTCACGGGAAGTTAAGGGCACATCCACCCCAACTCCGCCACCGAACTGGACATTGCCGCCGGTGAAAGCGCCAACCCCAAAACCGATGCTCGGGCTGAAAGCTGGGTGCGATTGTTCCACAAACTGTTGATACTGAATTTGGGTTGATTGAATGAGAATTTTTCGCCGTTTTTTAACCTGGCTTGAATGACCCGGCTTTTATCCAAAACGACAACTTGAACCACATTCCCTGCTAGATTTGCTTGAATGCTTTTTTTGTAAGAAGGGCCGCTCGATGAAGCGCAACCTGAAATGACTAGAGCCACCAAGGTAATCCAACAAAAACGCATAATTTTATTCCTTATTTAATTGTTCATGATTGCTTGACGATTATATCAGCATTATCTTTTGAAGACAACTGATGCTAATAAGAAAGCCATTTATGATTAAGCCATCATTTTGCCATAATGCCTAAGATAATTTTAAGTAGTTAAGCAAAATTACTGAAAAATAAACCCTTCTTTTTTTCACTATAAATAATCCAAAGAACAGTGTTAACCTGCAACCCAATGAATGCTTTTTGCCTAAAAAAGACGATACGTACACACCCTTAACCTTTAATAGTTGAAGATATCATTTTGATCAATCGCCCTGGAAATCTTTCTAAGTCTTTGCTAACGATAGGGTTTTATACCCTGGTCAGCCGGGTTCTGGGTCTGCTTCGAGAAGTGTTGATGGCTTTTTATTTGGGGGCTGGATTAGTGGCAGATGCCTTTATCGTGGCCCAGCGCTTGCCCAATATGTTCCGTAATTTAGTGGCCGAAGGCGCCTTTAACGCCTCTTTTGTGCCTAGTTTTTCGCAATTGTTGCATCAACAAGGCAAAGAGCAGGCGAAGCTGTTCGCCGAACGGTTACAAACCCTGATGGTTACAGGTCTATTTTTATTTATTAGCGTCTTACAAATAGGGATGCCTTGGCTGATTGACGTGATTGCCCCTGGTTATGCGGACACGCCGGAAAAAATTAACCTGTCATCGCAGTTATCCCAAATTACCCTGCCTTACCTGATTTTTATGTTTTTAACGGCCTTGCAAAGTGGTATCTTGTATTCCCTGAACCGATTTGCCGTTGCAACCTTAGCTCCCATTCTATTAAATCTTTGTCTGATTTTTGCTCTTTATTTTCTGGTTCCTGGCTCAAGCCAACCCGGCCTTGTTTTAGCATGGACACTTTTTGTTTCCGGCGTTTTGCAATTCCTGATGACGGGGTTTTTCTGCTATAGGGCCGAGTTTTCACTGCATTTTGTTTACCCCCGCCTAACACCCGAGATCAAAGCATTTTTTAAAAAAATGTTACCGGGGTTTGTGGGAGCTGGGGTGACCCAGATTAATTTGTTGGTGGGAACCATCATTGCCACCTGGCAAGATAGTGCGGTTTCCTATTTATATTATGCTGACCGGGTTTACCAACTGCCCTTGGCGTTGCTTGGTACCGCCGCAGGCACGGCGTTATTGCCGATGCTAAGCCAAGCGTTGGCAAAGCAGGATAAAAATCGGGCCAACAATCTGCAGGAGCAAGGTCTATTTTTATCGTTGTTATTGGGCATACCTGCGACCATTGCGTTGATTATTATTCCTTATCCCATCGTGAACCTTTTATTTGAACGCGGCCAATTTACCCATGCAGATGCCCTGGAAACCAGCCTGGCACTGCAAATATTATCTGTTGGGTTGCCCGCCTATTTATGGGTTAAAAGTTTATTGCCTTGTTTTTATGCCCGGCACAATACCAAAACCCCCTTCCATATTGCCTTGGTTTGTGTGGCCATCAATATGGCTCTTAATTTGGCTTTATTTCCCTGGATAGGTTTTATAGGGATTGCTGTTGCCACGGTGGTGGCCAGTTTTGCCAATGCGATCATGCTGTACCTTCAAGCAAAGAAATGGGGATATTTTGAGCTGAGCAAAAAATTAAAAAAAAATATAGGGAAAATGTGCCTAAGCGGCGCGCTGATGGGTGTCATGGTCGCCCTTTTTGCAGGTTACGTTGTGTGGCCTGTATCTTTATGGGGGCGGTTTTTATATTTATTTGTTATCATCATCAGTGCTGCCTTGGTTTATTTTACTTGTCTTTTCTTGATGGGTGTTATTTCATGGTCAAAGCGAACCACAAGATAAACTTGATGATGCCATAGCTTTAAAAGAATGTTGAAATTTTTGCCAGGCGATTTTATCATGAATAAAGACCTTATCCTCTCAGGGGTTCAACCCACCGGCAATCTGCACCTAGGTAATTATTTAGGGGCAATCCGCAATTGGGTAATGTTGCAGGAAAAAAGCACCTGTTTTTTTACGGTGGTTGACTTGCACGCTATAACGGTTTGGCAAGATCCGAAAATTCTGCAGCAGCAAACCCGGGAAGTGACAGCCGCGTTTTTAGCGGCGGGAATTAATCCTGACCTGCATCCTATCTTTAACCAAAGCCAGGTTGAAGCCCATGCAAGGTTAGGTTGGATACTCAGTTGCGTAGCGCGCGTGGGCTGGTTGAACAGGATGATCCAGTTTAAGGAAAAAGCGGGCAAAGACAAAGAAAATGTTAGCGTCGGCTTGTTTAGTTATCCTACCCTGATGGCGGCTGATATCCTGCTTTATAAAGCAACCCATGTGCCGGTTGGGGAAGATCAGAAACAACATATTGAACTAACCCGGGATATTGCCCAAAAATTTAACAATGATTTCGGGGTTGCGTATTTTCAGTTGCCGGAACCAAAAATTATGGGTACCGCTACCCGATTAATGAGTTTGCGGGATGGTACTAAAAAAATGAGCAAGTCAGACCCTTCTGATTATAGTCGGTTGAATATATTGGATGATGACGATTTAATCCGGGATAAAATCCGTAAAGCCAAAACCGATTTATATCCGTTGCCTGGCCCTGAAGTTCTTAGGTCTTCTGGTGAAATAGACCCGCAAATCACGATGGATCGTCCCGAGGCAATTAATTTATTGAATATGTATACCGCAGTTGCGGGGCAGTCGATCGAAAAAACCTTGCAGGAATTTGCTGGCAAAGAATTTTCTTTTTTTAAAAAAGAACTGGTTGAGGTGCTGATTGCCCATCTGGGGCCGATTGGCAACAAGATGAAAAGAATGATGCAAGATCCATCTTATATTGATGAAGTCTTAAAAAAAGGTGTTATGAAAGCGCGGGCAGTTGCCAATAAAACCCTACATGAAGTTCATCAAATTATGGGGTTTCTGGAAACAGGATACCCTTAAATGTTAATTTTTACGGCTATATAAGGCGCTGAGCAAAAAGCATGCAAGTTTATTTACCAATTGCTGAATTATCGTTGGATGTATTTTTGCTGCTAGCACTTGGCGGATTAGTAGGATTTATATCTGGCATTTCCGGGATTGGTGCCAGTTTTTTGATGACGCCGATTTTGATTTTTATTGGCATCCCATCCCCGGTTGCGGTGGCGAGCCAAGCGAACCAAGTGGTGGCAACCTCGCTTTCCGGCACCTTATCACAATGGTCCCGGGGTAACATTGATTTTAAAATGGGTGGAATATTATTAATTGGCGGAATGGGCGGGTCCAGTTTGGGGGTCTGGCTGTTTGGACTTTTGGCAAAAATTGGCCAGGCCGACCTGGTTGTGGCTATCAGTTATATTTCCTGCTTAGGATCCATCGGGCTACTGATGTTGTGGGAAAGTATCCGCAGTCTTTTTAAAAAAATGATTAAACCACCCACGAAAGTCCGCCTACCTTTTTATCAACGACCGTGGATTCAAACATTACCCTTTAAACGGAATTTTCCGAAATCAAAATTATATATTAGCATTTGCTTGCCGATGGCAATTGGTTTTGGGGTAGGGTTGTTGTCGGCAATTATGGGGGTCGGCGGAAGCTTCTTGCTGGTTCCCGCCATGATTTATTTATTAGGGATGCCAATTACGGTGGTGGTTGGAACTTCGCTATTCCAAATGGTTTTCGTAACTGCCAACGTCACCTTGCAACAAGCAATCCAAAACCAGTCGGTTGACATATTGCTGGCGGCGATTCTGATGACAGGTGGGGTGGTGGGAACGCAGTGGGGAACAAAATTAAGTGGCAAGATTCGGGGGGAGTATGTACGATTTGGGTTTTCCTTGCTAATGTTGGGTGTTTGCGTGGGGCTTGCGAATGAGTTGTTAGTCAAACCAAGCGCTATTTATTCGATTCGGACAATCGGAGAATTGCGTTGAGAAACAATTATTTCTTCAGGCAAATGGTGTTGATAGCTTTAACTTTGATAGGGTCACCTTTTGCTAAAGCCGATACCCTGATTGCCGATTTGTCCAGCCATTTGATTGCGATTACGACAGGTTTTAAAGGCACAGATTTGTTGATGTTCGGCTCAATTGATGCCCCAGGGGATATTATTGTGGTGGTACAAGGCCCCTTGACCAGCATTATCGTCAGGAAAAAAGAAAGGCTGGCCGGAGTTTGGGTTAATCAAGCGAATGTCACTTTTGAAAATATCCCAAGCTTTTATGCCATTGCCTCGAGCAAGCCGATTGAACAGATTTTAAGTGCTGAAACACAAAAGCAATTAAATATCGGTATTGAGAACGTCCCGATGAAAGTGGATGGGGAATTAACAGCGGAGGAAGAAAAGCAATTTCATGAGGCGTTAATTACCAACAAAAGACTGCAAGAATTATATTATACTGATATTGCCCGGGTTAATTTTATGGGGCGGGAATTATTCCGCACCAATATTTTTTTCCCTTCCAATGTGCCAACTGGCGACTATGTTGTCGATATCATGTTGGTGCGCGATAAAAACGTTGTGGGGGTGCAGCGGACTCCTTTGGTTGTTAGTAAGGTTGGTTTTGGGGCCGAAATATTTGATTTTGCCCATCAGCAAAAATGGTTTTATGGGTCATTGTCGATCTGTCTTGCCATATTGGGGGGAGGGGTCGGGTATGTATTTTTCCGTCGGAGGTAAAAGATTATGATCAATGTCGACATAGAAAAGGAACGCCGCCAAGTCTTCTTGGTGGTTATGGAATCAAAGATAGATATGAAAATATCCCTGTATTATACATGCCGCATGGCCAAAAGGGTCAATGGCAGGATTGCCCTATTATATGTGGTGGAACCCTCTGACTTTGTAGAATGGCAATCAGTTGGCAATTTATTGCAAGAACAACAGCGCCAGGAAGCCGAACAGGTGCTCCAAAAAGCAGCTGGTGAGGTTCAGCGTCAATCTGGTATAACGCCCGCGTTATTTATCCGGGAAGGCAAGAAAATTGATGAAACCGCCCAATTGATTGAGGAAGAGCAAACAATTAGTGCCTTGGTAATGATTGTGGATGTCGTCGGGAAAACCCCCGGGACTATTTCTTCCCAGTGGAATGCAAAGTTATCAGCCCGTCTTAAAATACCCTTAATCATTGTGCCGAATAATTTGACGGAAGAAGACATTCGGCGGGTGACATAAAAATTTTCTTGAGATATGCTGTGCCTTATTAGCAGGATAATAGGCAATAAAGGAAGGATTGAATAAGGGTGTCGCCCTTCCTATTTCATTAGGATGCAAAAGTAATCATAGGAAAGACCAAAATGTTTATTCAAACCGAACAGACCCCCAACCCCCAAACCCTGAAATTCTTGCCTAACCAGAAAGTCACGGGGAAAGAAGGGGTTGATTACCCGAAGAGCCAACAGGCAGCTGGATCGCCCCTGGCTTCCAGATTATTTAAGATTGAGGGTGTGGAGGGAGTGTTTTTGGGGAATGATTTTGTGACCATTACCAAAAATCCTAAAAAAGATTGGCAGATATTAAAACCAGCCCTTTTGGGCGCCATGATGGACCATTTTACGAGCGGCCAACCGGCTATTCAAACCATGGAAGCAAAAGTGTTAGGGGTTGTGGAAGATGATGAGATCACGGCCAAAATAAAAGAATTATTAGAGACCCGGGTGCGGCCTGCTGTGGCCCAAGACGGTGGGGATATTGTCTTCGCCGATTTTAAAGATGGGACTGTTTATGTCCATTTACGCGGTTCTTGCGCGGGTTGCCCCAGTTCAACCGCGACCTTGAAAGTGGGCATTGAAAACATGCTTCGTCACTATGTTCCCGAGGTCAAGCAAGTAAAAGCTGTTTAGCCCCCGGATATATCATGATCATAATTCTAGTAAGGGATAGGTAGCACATGTTCGACAAAATCTCTCAAGGTGCTTTGGATCAGTTGTTTTTAAAGGCGCATACGCACCGCGTTTGGCTAGATAAACCTGTGGAAGAATCTTTGCTGCAAGCGGCTTATGATTTGGCCAAAATGGCCCCGACGAGTGCGAATACCAATCCGATGCGCCTGGTTTTCGTCAAAAGTACTGCTAGCAAGGCGCGTTTGAGGGATTGTTTGATGCCCGGCAATATTGAAGCAACGATGAAAGCACCGGTTACGGCCATTATCGCCCAAGATATGCATTTTTATGATTATTTGCCGCGACTGTTTCCGCAAGCTAATGCGAAATCCTGGTTTGTTGGTAATGAGGAGGAAATTAAAGCCACGGCGTTCCGCAACAGCTCGCTGCAGGGTGCCTATTTTATGTTGGCTGCTCGGGCTTTGGGTTTGGATTGCGGGCCGATGTCAGGGTTTGACCAAAAGAAGTTGGACCGAGAATTTTTCCCCGATGGGCGCTTTCAAAGCAATTTCCTTTGCAATTTGGGCTATGCCGACCAGGGTAAAGCTTTCCCTCGCAATGACCGGCTGACTTTTAAGGAAACTTGCCGAATTATTTAGCGATAGGGGTCATCAGCCGCTTGGGAACAGCGCTATCTTGGTATAAAGGGTAACGCCGGGAATTGAATAATTGGTAATGCCACCATTCATTCCGGTAAAAGTCCCAGCCAGCTGCCGTCATAATCCCCAGTAAAACCATCCTGTTTTGTTGGGCTATTGCTGAAATACCAAGGTTACCGTGGTGGGACAGGGGGGTAAAAGCATCAAACGCTGTTCCCATGTCTAACTCTTGCTGCTGATGGTTAATTAAAGTCAAATCAATAGCAACACCCCTTGAGTGGGGTGAACCTTTCCGGGGATCAGCTACAAAATTAGGATCTGGGAATTGATTCCACAATATCCATTGCGCTTCAACAGGGCGGAAAGCATCGAAAATTTTTAGCCGGTACCCAAGGGTAGCGGATAGTTTGATGGCTTTTTCCAAACAGTTTGCAGCGTCTGGGTGCAGATAACAAAAAGCGTGTTGATAAATTTTTTTGTTGGTGACATTGCTGGTGGTTGCATAAGCCAAAGCAATTTCCACATCAAATCGGGACGGTTCTATAGGGATTAACATAAGACCCTGCATGCGATGTTGATAATCAATACGGACGAAAATAACGGGATAGTTGCAATTTTCTGACTATTTCATATCATGAAGTTATCAAATAGGAAAGTGATAACAGTTGACAACTATTTTAGCAATTGAATCAGGTGGAAGCCATTGTTCAGTTTGTTTATGGCAGAGCGGATCCCAGGCGATGCGGATGCAAGAAACCACGCAAGGTGCGGTAGGATCGATTATCCCGCTGATCGAGTTATTATTGTGTGAAGCAAAAATCTCTCTTAAGCAATTGGATCAGATAGCAGTGAGTGTCGGACCCGGCTCTTATACGGGTTTGCGGATTGGATTAGCCGCGGCGCAGGGTTTAGGGTTCAGCCTAGGTATCCCCGTTTTTGGCGTCTGCAGTTTTTTGGCTTTAGCCTCAGCGGCGGCAACAGAAATGTCTGATAACCGTGCTATCCTGGTTTTATTGGACGGCAAGCGCCAAGATGTTTTTGCCAGATTCTACACCCATCAGGCAAAACCCTTAACCCTGCCGTTGGTGATCATGCCAGAGGAAATAGAAACGCTAATCGGTCACAAGGCGGCCATCATTATCGGGGATGGAACCGCCAAAACACCGGCTCATATTTCTTCCCTCATCAACAATTCTTATCAGCCACATGCCAAGTATGTAGCGCAGCTGGCGGCTTATCAATTACGGCAAAAACAACCTGGTTTAGATGCGCTTCCAATTTATTTGAAGACACCGGATGTTTCGGAAGCCAAAAAACTGTTTTGGTCATTGCCTGATGATCATTCATCCTCTTAAAGCCACTGATTGGCAAATTTTATGGCAATTACAGCAGCAATGTTTTGATCAGAGCTGGTCGTTAGCAAGCTGGCAGGAAGCGCTGGGGGTGGATAGAACCTACGCCTTGCTGGCACAGAAAAACCAACAAAAGATTGGCTATCTGGTTTTTAGACTTACAGATGATGTGGGGGATATTTTATCGCTAGGGGTTATTCCCTCTTGCCGCAGGCAAGGCACCGCATCTTGCTTAATACGACATATGATGGAGTGGGGAAAACAAGAAAAATTAAAAAATTTCTTGCTTGAAGTCAGTTGCAAAAATCTATCCGCCCAAAAATTTTATCAATCGATGGGCTTTAAACTGTTGTCAATTCGACCTAATTATTATTATAATCCTCCGCAGGAACCGGAAGATGCCATGGTTTTGAAATATGACCTCTGGTGAAAATAATTTAGATAGGACTGGGGTGAGAAATTTTTTCATTATATAGCCACTGAGACAGGATAGGTATGTTATGGCGGATAATAAAACCAATTCTTTATCAAATATTGAAAAAAACTGTTTGGGAAAAGGTATTAAATTAACCGGGGCCAGACGGTTGATTGCACAGATTCTGTCAGAATCCACCGATCATCCGGATGTCGAAATGGTTTTGCAGCGAGTGCAGCAGTTGGATGAAAAAATCGGGATGGCTACGGTTTATCGTACCGTCAAGCTATTTGAAGAAGCTAATATTATTGCCCGGCATGATTTTCGGGATGGACGTTCCCGCTATGAAGAGATGCCGGATATTCATCATGATCATTTAATTGATGTTCGTAGCGGCGGTATCATTGAGTTTCATAACCAGGAAATTGAAGATTTACAGCAAAAAGTTGCGGAAAAACTTGGCTATCAGTTGATTGGACATCGCCTGGAGCTTTATGCTATACCTCTAAAGAAAAAATAAGCAAAGTGATGATATAAATCATGAAACAAATAACTATTTATATGGTTAGGGTAAACTAGGAACATGCAGCAATTATCGGGGGAGACAAAAAAGTCGCCAGTGCAGGTCAGGGTAGGCCCATTGGAAATAAGATTGGCTGGTACACCGCAGGAAATCGATGCAGCACAGGCGTTGCGTTATCAGGTTTTTTATGAAGAAATGGCGGCTAAACCAAGTGATCAAGTCCGAAAACTTAGACGCGATTTTGATAGGTTTGATCAATTTTGTGATCATTTGATTATTTTGAATCATCAAGATTCTGGGGAACAACCCAACTCTCATCCTCTTGACCAACCGCATGTGGTCGCAACATATCGTCTCATGAAACGCGAGGCTGCAAAAAGATGTGGACAGTTTTATTCCCAAGATGAATATGATATCAGCCGATTAATGGCACATCCGGGTGAAATTATGGAATTAGGGCGTTCTTGCGTTGCTAAGCAATATCGGACTGGCCCTGCGATGCAGCTTTTATGGCGGGGGATTGTCGAATATGTCCGTTTTTATCAGGTGCAAATCATGTTTGGTTGTGCAAGTTTGCCGGGTACCAATCTGCAAGAATTATCCACACAATTGGCTTATTTGCATCATTTTCATTTGGCTCCGCCAGACCTACGGGCGGTTGCTGTAACCAAGCGCTATGTTAATATGAACATGGTTCCTAAAGAAAAGATCAATGTCCGAGCAACTTTAACCAGTCTGCCCCCCCTAATTAAGGGATATCTGCGCTTGGGAGGGTTTATAGGCGAGGGGGCGGTGGTTGATGAACAATTTAATACAACCGATGTCAATGTCGTCGTCAAAACGGACTTGGTAACTGGGAAATATATTAGGCATTATACGGTGCGTGAGGAAGAAAATTGAAAACCGGCCATATGACGCATGAAACATTGGAGGAAATCCAGAGTTTACCTGGACAGCCAAAAAAAATGCGCGCCTTTTCCTTGGGTTCCAGAATATTGGCAATATGGCGCTTATTCATTTATGCCATAATCAATCTGGTTTTTATTAGCACCCAAATGGTTTTACGTTGGGTGAATGGCGAAAAATTAGGGGCATTTGCCGTTTTTTATCATCGGATATGTTGCCGGATATTAGGGATTTACATATCCATCAAAGGTCAACCATCGCCGCATCGGCCGACTTTGTATGTAGCTAACCATACAAGTTACGTCGATATTATTTCTTTTGCTTCTCTGATGCCGATTTCGTTTGTGAGCAAGGCGGAGGTTGGTAAGTGGCCAATTTTTGGCTTATTAGCTAGGTTGCAACGGACAGTTTTTATCGATCGTCAACGTAAAAACACGGGTATCCATCGCAATTCAATGGCGGATCGCCTTCAAGAAGGCGATAGCCTGATGCTTTTTGCCGAAGGGACCACCAATGACGGGAATAGGCTTTTTCCTTTTCGCAGTTCTTTGTTATCTGCCGCGGAAACCAAATTAATACCCGATGATAATGTCACGCATCCATATGTCATGGTACAACCCGTATCGATCGCTTATACCCATTTGAACGGGCTGCCGCTAGGGTATAGTTGGCGATATCTAATAGCTTGGTATGGGGATGTAGGGTTTGGTGAGCATATTTGGCAATTATTACGTTTAGGGAAAATACGTGTTTTAATTGAGTTTCATGAACCGGTTAATATCCATCAATTCAAATCCCGTAAAGAGATGACTGATTATTGTTTTCAGCAAGTCCAGGAGGGATTTCAGGAGGCAATTACCGGTCGGCAGGCAAGCCCCCTTTCAAATGAAAGGGGAAAGATGAAGGGATGAAAAAGGTTTTTGTTAAAAGCTATGGTTGCCAAATGAATGCTTATGATTCGGAAAGGATGATCGAATCTTTGGCTGCCATGCAATACCGCCAGGTTGACGAACCTGAACAAGCCGATATGGTCATTTTGAATACCTGCCATATCCGCGAAAAGGCAGCTGAAAAACTCTTTTCAGATTTGGGCCGCTTCCATCAAATGAAGCAGGCGAGGCAAAAAACGGGGCAGCAAAGCATCTTAACCGTTGCTGGTTGTGTGGCCCAGGCGGAAGGGGAAGAAATTCAGCGCCGGGCCCCTTATGTGGACATTGTGGTGGGGCCGCAAGCTTATCACCGACTGCCGGAAATGATTAGGCATTACCAGGAAAGTGCTGCTGTTCCTACTCTAGGGAAGAAAACGGCATTAGATACCAGTTTTCCCCTTGAGTCAAAATTCGATCATTTGCCACAGCACCGTTTGGGTAAAGGGGTCGTGGCTTTTTTAACTGTACAAGAGGGATGTGATAAGTTTTGTACGTTTTGCGTGGTACCTTATACCAGGGGAGGCGAGGTTTCAAGGCCGGTTCAGTCTATTCTGGTGGAGGCCAAAGACCTGGTAAAAGGTGGGGCCAAAGAAATTATTTTACTGGGCCAGAATGTCAATGCGTATCACGGATTGGCCCCTTCAGGTATTGCAACCTGGGGTTTGGCTAGGTTGTTGCTGGAATTGGCAGAGATTGATGGATTGCAGCGCTTGCGTTATATCACTTCCCATCCTTTGGATATGGGAGATGACCTTATTCAGGCGCATGGGCAAATTTCTATGTTGATGCCTTACCTGCATTTGCCCGTGCAATCGGGTTCCGACAAGATTTTAAAACAGATGAACCGCCGCCATAATACTGCTGATTACGAAAAAGTGATCGATAAGATCAGGTCGGTTAAGCCAGGCCTCGCCCTTTCCTCCGATTTTATTGTGGGGTTTCCAGGCGAAACCCAAAAAGATTTTGAAGAAACTCTTAGCTTTATCAAAAAAATTACCTATGCGCAGGCTTATTCTTTTAAATACAGCCCGCGTCCTGGCACCCCCGCTGCTAATCATGACCAACAAATATCTGAGGAATTGAAAGATCAACGCCTACAGGAATTACAATTTTTATTAGACCAACAGCAATACCAGTTCAACCAGCAAATGGTAGGGCAGGAACTTATGGTGCTTTTGGAAAAGAAAAGCCGCCAACCGCATCAAGTCCATGGGCGCAGTCCCCATATGCAATTAGTTCATGTGGAAGCTTCGGAAGATTTAATTGGCCAGATGGTCTGCGTTCGGGTTGACCAAGCTAATTCGCATAGTTTAGGGGGTCAATTGGTTTCTTATCCGCCTAGGGAAGGTGCACATAATGCTTGATTCTCAAGACCCCCGACTTTCCCCACCGGTTGTGTTATCTTTTGACGATAATCGGCTGTTGTCGTCGCTCTACGGTCAGCATGAAGAAAATTTGGCGCGCTTAGAACAGATCTTGCAACTTTCTATTGTGTCACGGGGGAATAAATTGCTTATTTCAGGATCAATATCTAATATTGATATAGCAAAAACCGTTCTAAATCTTCTGTATCAACGGTTAAAAAAAGGTTCCGACGTTGATTTGACAGAGATGGAGGCAAATGTCCGCATGATTAGGGAAAAAATGCTAGTGTTGCGGGCAACATGGATCAGGCGAATCCTGCACCCATTGCCTCACTTCCGGATACGGTTAATGAAGGGGTTATCAAAACAATCCGGAAACATATTATCCCGCGTTCTGCCAATCAAGTGGCGTATGTGAAGGCCTTGCGGCAATACCCCTTAGTATTTGGTTTAGGGCCAGCGGGTACGGGGAAAACTTATCTTGCGGTTGCTGCTGCTGTTTCCGCACTGATTAATGGCAAGGTTGATCGAATTATTTTATCAAGGCCTGCGGTTGAGGCTGGCGAAAGATTGGGTTTTTTGCCAGGCGATCTCAAAGAAAAAGTCGATCCCTATTTAAGGCCCTTATATGATGCTTTATATGACATGCTGCCGTCCGAACAGGTAGAGCGGCGTTTGGCAACAGGGGATATTGAAATTGCCCCGTTAGCTTTTATGCGTGGCCGCACGTTGGCAAACAGCTTTGTTATTTTAGATGAAGCCCAAAATACCACCGCTGTTCAGATGAAAATGTTCCTAACCAGGCTTGGGCAAGGGGCGCAGATGGTGGTTACTGGCGATCTGACGCAGATAGATTTACCCTCGGGGATAACCTCAGGATTAGCTAATGCTTTATCTATTTTAAAGGGGGTGAAGGATATCCAAATGATTGAATTTTCAAAAGAGGATGTGGTGCGTCACGCCTTGGTTTCCCGAATTATTGAAGCGTATGAACGCCGCCAGACATTGGTGAAGCAAGGTCAACCTTCATAACATGACTCTTTCGCATCTTCCTAAAAGAAAACTTCATTTGTCGGTTCGAACGCTCAATAAAAATTGGCACAATGCTGTTCCCCAGCTGCGCCAACATATCAGAAAAGTTTTGGCTAAAAATTGTTTAGGATTTTGTCCTCCGTCCTTCCAAACACTTGCTTTGTCCATCATTCTAACCAATAACTCCCATGTTCAGCAACTTAACCAGCAATACCGCCACCACAATAAACCAACCAATGTGCTATCTTTTTGCTTGCCTCAGCAATATCAAGATCAAGACGGCGAACCTGTTCATTTCTTAGGGGATGTTTTTTTATCTTATGAGACAATAATGGCAGAGGCGGTAGAACAAGACAAAACTTTTAAGGATCATTTTACCCATTTGCTGATTCACGGCTTTCTTCATTTATTAGGATATGATCACCAAAATAAAAATGAGGCGAAAATCATGGAAAAATTGGAAATTGGGGCATTAGCCTCGCTCCATATTGCTAATCCTTATATCACTTCTTTCCCCAACCGATGATGATGGTTCTGTAGCATGTCAGAAAAACATTCTTTTTCTTCCCATCTTAATTCTTCCACTCCCCCTAATCCTGAACCTGGGAAGAAGAGGCTGTGGCAACGTATTTTTAATTTTTGGAAGCGCCGCAATGGGGGGGAAGAATTGCGTGAAGTGATAGAAGACTTGATTGAAGAACATGACGCTGACCCCGATTCCTCGGCATTTGGGGCTGATGAAGGCAGTTTGCTAAAAAACATATTAAAACTGCGTGATTTAACAGCCTATGATGTCATGATCCCGCGAGCCGATATTATCGCCGTACCGCATCACCAAACTTTACAAGAACTATTAAAAGTTTTTAGCCGTGATGGTCATTCCCGGCTGCCTTTATACCGGGACCATCTGGATGAGGTGATTGGGTTTGTCCATATAAGGGATGTTTTGGCTTGCACCATTCATGAGCGCGAATACCAGTTAGAAGCGTTAAAGCGTGATATTTTATTTGTGGCCCCCACCATGTCGGTTTTGGACTTATTGCTTGAAATGCGATTAAGCCGCATTCACATGGCCGTGGTTATTGATGAATTTGGTGGTACGGATGGGCTGATTACCATCGAGGATGTCATTGAAGAAATTGTTGGGGATATTGAAGATGAACACGACGTGCCGGAGACCCCCGGTTTAATCCATCGCTCCGACGGATCATGGTTGGCGGATGCACGGCTATCCATCGAGGAATTAGAACAGCAAGTCGGCAAGGTTTTAACCGCCGAGGAAGAAAAGAAAAATATTGATACGATTGGCGGGCTGATGTTTTCCCTAACCGGCCGCATCCCTAGCCGTGGCGAATTGATTGTCCATCCTTCCGGATTAAATTTTGAGATTATGGAAGCCGATCCTAGGCGTATTAAGAAACTGCGGATTACTAGGCCAGCGCCAACATATTAAGGGTATTGATGAAACAGGTGACATAATGGGCTTTGATCACAAATCCGGCCAGCGGTGAAAAAATTGGCCATCAAGAAATTCTTAAGCACTTTACTGCTCGCCATCGATCATCGGGGTTGGGCATTACGTTTATTTTTGGCATGTTTAGGGATAGCGTCGACCTTTGCGCTGCCCCCTTTTCATTTTGTCCCTGTCCTTTTACCGACTTTAGCCATTCTTGTGTGGCTGATCGATTTACAAAAAAAGCCGTGGCGGGTTTTTTTGGTTTTATGGTGGTTTGGTTTCGGACATTTTGCGTTCAGCAACGCCTGGATGGCAAATGCCATTTTGGTAAGGTCTGAGGAATTTGGCTGGCTTTATCCCATAGCTTTAATAGGGCCGGGGGCTGTTCTGGCAACCGCCCCGGCTTTATTATTTATGATCCTATGGCGCGTTGGCTGGCCCTACGGTATGGCCAGAATTTTATTGCTGACCTTTGCCTGGTCTTTAGCGGAATGGTTGCGTTGCTGGTTTTTGACCGGCTATCCTTGGAATTTAATCGGCTATGTTTGGTCCGCAAACTTAGCGATCCTTCAAAGTGTCAGTGTTATCGGGGTTTTAGGGCTTGGTATGCTTACCTTTTTCAGTGCGGCCACGCCAGCGTTATTTTTTGACCTGCGCATTAACAGTCATCAAATGATCATCAACCGCCCATCAAAATGGCTGGTTATACCATTGGTTACGTTGTTGTGGGCCGGAATGGCTTTATATGGTGGGTACCGGTTAACCCAGTTTCCAACAACCTATGTGACGGATGTTGTCTTGCGGCTGGTTCAACCGGCTATTCCCCAAGAAGAAAAAATTAACTCTGAATATTATAGCAGAAATCTACAACTGTATCTGTCGCTAACTTCACAAACCCCAGGGTTTGAAAAAGTTACCCATGTTATCTGGCCCGAATCTGCTGTCAGTTATTCCTTAGAGCGTTATCCTCAATTACAGGAGGTGCTGGCGCAAGTTGTTCCCTTAAAGGGTAAATTAATTTTTGGTGCCAATCGGCTGTTGTGGGAACAAGATTCGGTTACCCAAGCATGGAATAGTCTTTATGTGCTTGATGATCAAGGTAAGATTGTTGCTTATTATGATAAAGTTCACCTAGTGCCTTTCGGGGAATATGTGCCGCTGCGCCCCTGGCTGCCTTGGCTGAATAAAATTACCCCCGGGGCACTGGATTTTTCCTCAGGCTTGGATCATGTAACCATGTCCTTTTGGGGTGACAAACTTCCCCCTTTTAGTCCTTTAATTTGTTATGAAATTATTTTCCCAGGCCAAATCAAAGCAGCAGGGCAACAACCGGAATGGATGTTAAACATTACCAATGATGGCTGGTTTGGTAACAGTGATGGGCCTTATCAACATTTTGCCATGGCGCGCGTCCGGGCGGTTGAAGAGGGGATTCCCCTGGTACGGGCAGCTGCTACGGGAATTAGTGGGGCGGTCGATCCTTACGGACGGATTATTGGCATCCTACCCTTAAATCAGCAGGGTGTCCTGGATGTCCCCTTACCCAAACCGCATCCATCCCCAACCCTTTATGCCCGCTTTGGCAATAATATATTTTTTGGGCTGCTCATTTTATTAGTTTTGTGGATTGTTTTATTGCGGCAAAGGCGGTGATTGCCAAGTGATCAGCCATCATCGAAAATTTTATTTTCTTTTTTTATGAAACAAGATTATTTTTCTTTTATCGACTTAATTTCGTGAAGAAAAAAGATTAAAAAATTTCTTGGGAATAGACAAATAAGCCGTGTTTCTGTGCCTCATACTTGGCAATATAATAGAATCTCCTCACTCATTGAAAAAGGATCTTCGCCGTGCAATTAAAGAAAAAGAAATATTTGTTTACCAGCGAGTCAGTATCAGAAGGCCATCCGGATAAGGTTTGTGACCGTATTTCCGATAGCATTGTGGACGCGTTCTTGGCCGTCGACCCTTACGCCAGGGTCGCTTTGGAAAGTTTGGCAACCACCAACAAGGTGGTTTTAGCCGGTGAAGTGCGCGGCCCCGCCCAAATCAACAAACAAAAAATGCAGGAAGTCACCCGTCAGGCCATTCGTGATATCGGCTATGACCAGGAAGGGTTTAACTGGCAAACCGTTGACATTGATGTGTATGTGCATAGCCAATCCGCTGATATCGCGATGGGGGTGGACGCAACGGCCGGTAAGGAAGAGGGGGCGGGCGACCAAGGGATTATGTTTGGGTATGCTTGCAAAGAAACGCCGGATTTGATGCCAGCGCCCTTATATTATGCCCACGGCATTTTAAAATCCTTATCGCAAGCGCGGCGCAAAAACAAAAATATGGGTTTGTTCCCGGATGCCAAAAGCCAGGTTACCTTAGAATATGTTGATGGCAAGCCAGTTCGCGCCACCTCGATTGTGGTTTCAACCCAACATCATGCAGATTTAAGCCAGCAGCAAGTGCGCGAAATTGTCCGTCCCCACGTGCTGCAAATATTGCCGAAAGGTTGGATGTGCGAAGAAAGCGAATTTTATGTGAACCCAACGGGGCGGTTTGTGATCGGTGGACCCAATGGGGATACAGGTTTAACCGGCCGGAAAATTATTGTGGACACCTACGGTGGGGCGGCCCCCCATGGCGGTGGCGCTTTTTCCGGCAAGGATCCCACCAAGGTTGACCGTTCAGCTGCCTATGCGGCCCGGTATTTGGCAAAGAATGTGGTGGCTGCGGGGCTTGCCGATTATTGTACGATCCAGTTGGCCTATGCAATTGGGGTTGCTAAACCGCTATCGGTTTACGTCAACACCCATGGCACAGGCAAGGTGGATGAAGACGTATTATCCACAAAGTTACAGCAATTGGTTAATTTAAGCCCACGCGGCATTCGGGAAAAACTGCAGCTGAACCGGCCGATTTACGCCCGCACCTCTGCTTATGGCCATTTTGGTCAAAAACCCCAGGCAGATGGCGGATTTTCATGGGAGAAACTGGATTTGGCCGAGGAACTGAAATCGGCTTTTTAAAGATGTCTATTCCCTCGATTGACTCGCGCTTTTATGGCCGCCGGAAAGGGCGGCCGATGCGCGTCCAGCGGCAGCATGATTTCAATGAATTGTTGCCAAAATTTTCTTTCGAATTGCCTGCAGCGCCGTTTAATCCAGCTGTTTTGTTTCCTTTTCCTGTACACGGGATGTGGCTGGAGATCGGTTTTGGTTTCGGGGAGCATTTGGCCGAAATGGCCAAATCTTTCCCTCAAATCGGTATGATCGGTTGTGAAGTGTTTGAAAATGGGGTGGGGAATTTGCTGTCCACCATTGGGGAAAAACAATTGCAAAATATCCGGATTTTCCCCAAGCCTGCCCAACCGTTACTCAAAATGTTACCGGAACAATCAATCGACCGGATTTTTTTACTGTTTGCCGATCCTTGGCCGAAAAAACGTCATGCCCGCAGGCGTTTTGTTAACCCCGAGAATCTAGCTTTATTGGCAAAAATCTTAAAAGACGGCGGTGAATTTCGTTTAGCCAGCGATGACTACGGCCTGATTACCTGGATTTCTGAACATATGTTGAAAAATCAAGATTTCCGTTGGTTGGCTGAAAGTGCGGATGATTGGTTAAAAAGGCCCGAGGGTTGGCCAGCCACCCGTTATGAGGAAAAGGCCATTAATAAAGGCATCCAACCCGTCTATTGGCGGTTTGAGCGGACAGCCAGAAAATAGATTTTGTTTTCTTAAGAAACCCTATTGGTCTTTTTTATGATAATAAGGTGGCGGTGTCTTGTTTAGACTTATCTACGCCAGCCCCTAAAATATTTCTCCTAGATGTCCAACCGCTTTGAGGCGGCCTCAATCTGTTGCCTTAGGGTGCTAAGGAATTGTTGCTTATCCAATCCCGGGGGCAAGGGGGATAGGAATTCCATGGTAATAGTGCCTGGGTATTTCAGCAAACTTTTGCGGCGCCAATGTTTCCCAGAATTCAAAGCCACCGGCACAACCGGTACGTTTAAATGTTGGTATAAAGCGGCAATACCGGCATGGTAAGGCCCTGTCTGCCCAGGGGGCATGCGGGTGCCTTCGGGGAAGATGACGATTGAACGGCCTTGGGTAAGACGCAGGCGGGCATTTTGCAGCAATTGCTGCATGCTGCGCCGGCGTTCGCGCCGGTTAATGGAAATCATGTTTAACCCCCACATAAACCAGCCGAATAAAGGCACCCATAATAATTCCCGCTTCAACACAAAAGCTGGCTGTTTGCTGACCAGCAAAAAAGTCAGTGTTTCCCAAGCTGATTGGTGTTTGACTGCAAAAATCACCGGGGTGTTGGGAATATTTTCTAATCCCTTAAATTGATGGCGGATTAAGGTAATTTCCTGAAGCAACCAACAAGTCACCCGCACCCACAGTCGGCCACATTCAAAGGTTGCTTGCCTTGAAAGGGGTAAGCAAGGCAAAGAAATGGTCATAATCAAAAAACTCCAGCCATAAAAAGCGATGGTAAAACTAAGGGAGCGCAGCCAAGTTTCTTGTTTTTCGGATAATAAGCCACGGGACTTAGGGAAGGGTTTATTTGTTTTTTGATCCATTGAGGTTACCAAATTTCTTCTAGCCATTGGCGGGCGGCAACGAGCAGGAATTTGTTATATTCTTCGGCTAATTTCCACAGATATTTGACGTTGATTTTGCCATCATCAACCGATTTAAGGAAATCGGAAGGTACAGATGAGTAATATAATTTGGTATGGGGCAACGCCATTTGCAGTTCTGTCATGCTGCGCAACAAATGGTAATCAGATGTAATGACCAGCAATTCTTGATATCCATGCCGCTCCACCCAATATTTGGTTTCTTTAGCATTGCCGATGGTATCACGCGCTTCATATCCCAAATCAATACAGCAGGATAGCCAATTGATATTTTCCCCAGTCAAGGCAGAAGAGGCAGGGGTTAGGATGGCGGGTAAGGATACAGATGGGTCGACCCCTGAAATCAACAAGCGTTCAACCTGATTGGTAAGTAGAAAATTAATCCCTTGTTCTATGCGGCGAAAGCCTGGCCCCCCTGTTAAAATCACCCCGCTTTGAAAACGGGTGGTTGGTAAAAAATTATCGTGACGGGGACTTTGGTTGATATAACCTACAAAACCCATGACCCAAAAAACCGCTAGCAAAAAAACCGTCCTGCAAAATCGGCAGCGAAATAATAAGGACGATAGAAATCCTCGCATGATCCATCCTCAATGTTATATCAAGAGAGTGAGCGTAAAACGGTATAGCGCGCCGTAAGCATTGCAATAATCCCTGCTGAAACCGGTAAAAGCGATAACAGAACCCAATGCCAAAAAGATAAGGTCAGTTTTGGTAGGATGATAGAGCTTAGGGAACCCAGCACATATTCGATTGCCAGCAAAGTCAACCCCGCCAGGCAAGCCCCAATGATGCCGCCCATGATTCCCAAGCGCAGCGAATGGTTCTGGAATTGCTTGGCGATATAGCGATTAGGGGCGCCCACCAAATGCACAACATCGACAATACGCCGGTTGATGGCCAAACCTGTGCGGGTAACGAAAATCACCGTAATAACGGTGGCCGCCTCAACCACCAAAATCAAAAAATAAGACAGGCCTTGTAAGGATTCGGCAAAACTGAGCAATTCGGATAACCAGCCTTGATGGTCGTCTAACAATATGTCTGGTGAAACTATCGCTAAGGATTTCCGCAATTCTGCAATGCGGGCCGGGTTGGTTGATTGATATTCCACCGCAATCAGGTCAGGGATAGGCAATTGTTGGAAATTGCTGTTGTTACCCAACCAAGGTTCCAGCATTTTCGCCGTTGTTGCAGGGTCAATGATTGCTGCTTTGGTAACCCAGGGAGTGGTGCGGATAACCTGCAAGGCTTTTTCCCGCAAAACGGTTTGCTCCGTGGCCATTGATGGCGGCGGCAGCATCACGGTCATACTGCCCTGCAAGCCGGTGTTCCAACGGGCGGCCAGGCGGTCAAGGGCTAAACTGCTGGCCAAGGCCAACATGCCGATATACACCATAAACGCCATAATCCAGGGCAAAAAGCGGCCCGAGGAATCTTGGCCAAGCGGCAGGGTAACGGAAAAAAAGCCCATGTTAACTAACTCCGGGCGGCAGGAAAGATAACTGCCCGTTATGGATATGCATTTGCGGATAGGGAAAGCTATGGATCAAATTTTCACTATGGGTGGCAATAATAATGGTTGTGCCGGTTTTATTAAGTTCTTCAAACAAATACATGAGACGCATGGACATCGGCTCATCCAAGTTACCGGTCGGCTCATCCGCCAGCAGTAAACTGGGGCGGCTGATAATCGCCCGGGCAATCGCCACCCGTTGCTGTTGCCCGCCGGATAGCGTGCGCGGGTAATTGTAAAGATAGTCAGCTAACCCCACCCAAATTAGCAATTCGGATACATGTTCCCGAACTTGGGCTTCCGAGACGCCGATCACCCGTAAGGGCAAGGCCACATTATCAAAAGCGGTTAAGTTATCCAAAAGGCGGAAATCCTGGAAAACCACCCCGATCCGCCTGCGGATCAACGGATATTCCTGCCGCCTTAAACGGATGACGTCACGGCCGAATAATCGCAAAGTCCCTGCGGATGGCTGTTGACCCAAATACATCATCCGCAACAGGGATGATTTGCCAGCACCAGAGGCGCCGGTCAGGAAATGGAATGTTCCGGGGGTCAGGGTAAAAGAAATATCCCGCAATATTTCCGGCTCATTGCCATAACGCATGGATACATGTTCAAATAAAACCAACATCACTCCGTATAGGTAAAAATCCACCAAATGATTGCTTGCTTCAGGCGAATCGGCACAGTATAAAACATTAAATAACGCGCATCAGATTTGGATTATACGTTGTTTGATCAATTTCTAGCAAATTTTTTACCAAATGATAACAAAAATAATCAGCTATTATGGTGATTAACGGATGATTACCACTTGTCCAGCGTGTCATACAGGTTATTTAGTTGCGGATCATCTCCTGGGCCTACAGGGCCGGACGGTGCAATGTGCCCGTTGCCAGCATCGTTGGTGGCAAGAACCTGCCGATCCGCACAAAAACGGTATCCCGCTGCCAGAAATGGGGGATACCCACAATAAAAGCGGTCATGGCGGCGATGAAACCCCGCCCCCAGCCTTTACTTCCAATAGCACATCAGCCAATGATTCGCCAATGGTTGCAGATTTGCCCAGAAAAATCCAATTGCCAGCAATTTTTAAGCCGCCTGTCCCTAAGCGCTGGATATTTAGGACTTGGGGGAAAGCCTGCATCGGATTAGGGATTGGTATTTTGGTTTTATTAGGGTTGCAACGCCCGCTGATTAAAATATGGCCGGGTTTGAATGCGGCGTATGGCTGGATAGGGTTGGGTATTATCGGGGCTGGGCTTGAGATTACCGATGTCCGCATCTTGCAAACGCCGCCAAGTGATACGCCGGAACTGGCGCCACTTGCTACCCTGGTTGTCGAAGGCCGGATTGTCAATTTAACCCACTTACCCCAACCGCTTCCTCCCTTGCGGGTCATTGTGAGGGAGGAGGGGACAAACAATTGGTTGCAAGAATGGACTTTTCACGCCCCTGTTAAGGAACTAGCGCCCCTGCAATCAATTGTGGTGCAATCCACCCTTTATCACCCGCCAGCTACCAAACTATATGTTCAGCTTGAATTTGCCGACCCGACTAGTGGACGTTAAGCGTATCAGCAAAATTACGAATTGCGAAACATCTCTTGGTACAAGGGAATGTTCTTGATAGGAGGCCAAGGGGGAACAGGGCAACAGCTTTGCCCATTTGATCAAAAGTCAATCAAAATATTGTCTGTCTGCCGTTCTTAAAGGTACAAGGATGGACTTTAAAACAATTGCAGCAACCGTTGCAGATATTCGCGTTCAATGGCTGGGCGGCTTAAATCAGCAGCGCGGCGACGCAATTCTTCCAAAATATTTCGGGATTTTTGCATCGTTTGGGCATCTGGGATTTTAACCTGGCCTTCATCCATCCGTCCTTGTCCGGGATCTTGGCGGCCAAGCGGGTCACGTCCGCCGTCATTACGGCGGACTGTTTGATTGCCGTTGGGGTCAAGCCTTTTTGCCAGCATTTCCCCTAATTCCCGGCTGCCGTTTTGTAACTGCTCAAGCGCCCGCCCCATGGCTTCCCCTGCGGCGTCTGGATTACCTTGGCGGAAGGCTTGTTCTGCTTCGCGCATGGCTTGCTCAGCCTCGCCAAAACTTTGAGGGATGTCCCCAAGCAATTCGCCCATTTGCCGCATTTGTTCGCCCAATTGTTCCCGAAGTTGCTGTTGCTCTTGGGCATTGTCGCGATTTTGGCCAGGATTATTTCCTTGTTGGGATTGCCCAAAACTGCGATCCATCAGGTCTTGCTGATCTTGCATCAAACCATTCAAGCCCTTATTCAACTGCGATTCCGGGGAAGGCAGTGGATCGCCATTCTGCCTTGAGTTTTGGCCCGTTTGAGGGTTACCTGACCCTTGGCCTTGGCCGGGTGAGGGGGTCAAATTATCCATCAATTCTTCTAACTGTGACAACATATCTTGTGCAGCCTCCCGGGCGCCGCTGCGTGCCATATTTTCCGCCTGGTCCAACATACGCTGCAAATCTTCTTGGGTGATCGTTTGGCCGTTGCCGCCATTTTTAAACTGGCCGTTACCCTGTTGCGCTTCGCCTTGGTCTTGCCCCTCTTGCTCAGCATTTTGCTGGTCTTGCTGGGCTTTATCTTGCATCGATGACATGTAATTGTTCATCGCCTCCCGCAATTCCTGCATACGTTCTTGTAATTCCTGGTCAGATGCCCCGTTGTTCAAGGCTTCCTGCATATTTTGTTGGGCATTCCGCAGCTCTTGTTCGGCGTCGGATAAATTGCCGTCCTCAATTCTTAAAGCCACTTTCCATAAAATATCTTGCACTTCAGGGATTGCCTTATCGCCCTGGTCTTGCAACAAACGTTCCAATGATGACCGCAGGCCTAAAGTGACTAGGCTGTCATCTCGGTATTCAGCAGGTTGGCTGCTGATATGATGCAAAGACATCGCAACCGGCAGGCGCATTTCCTGGTTATAGATCAGGTTTAACATCCGCCTTTGGATAATAACAGCTTGTGCTAAGGGATGCTTGAATTGGCGCTGCGGCAGTAACATCTCAACGGGTTTGCTGCGGCCGAACTGGCCGCTACTGTCGGTTGCGATTAACTGAACCTTTACGGGCAATCCCGCCCAACGATGGGCGGCGCTGTCATATAATTTACTGCCCTCCACAATCTTGGAATTATTTTTTGTGACGACCGGTAATACCACCTCTATCGTTTCTTGTTGATCAGAATGGGCTTGATCGTTGAGCAAGGTGATGATCGCTTTGACCGATTGCAATTGATAATCATCGCTGGCAACATATTTCAAATCCAAACGCCCACGGCCTGTGCCGGTTGGTTGTTTAGCGAAAGAAATAACGGGGGGGGTATCCGGCATAATACGGATGCTCCATTCCCCCAATAATTCTTGACCTTGCTTAAGGGTAATACGGGTACCCACCAGTAACAAACCTTTTCCTTGGAAAGTACCGTTCGTAATTTGTTGGATTGATACGGGGATATCACCACCCATGACATCGGGGGCTAACCCGTTGCCCCCACTTAACCCGATGTTAAGCACGCTGCCCTCAGGAATTTCAAGAGTGGCGGTTTTATTACCTGCCGATGGCTTAACAAAAGGGTGATCAGCCGTTGCTAAAAAAATAGGGGATTGCCCCGTATAAGCGGGGGGGGAGATCCAAATATCCAATAATAAAGGGGTTTTGGCGAGAGGTAGCCCAGGATCATTGGGTGAAGCTTGTGGTAGGAACAGGGCTTGCTGTAACCGTTGCCAAGGGCTGCTGTTTGGCAAGAAAATGGCCAGGAATAGGGCAGCCACCGCCAACCCCCGCAATCCGAAGGGATCGCGACGAAATAAGCGTGGCCTTGGGGTTACGGCTTGCATAGTGCCGATTTTATGGATGAGTTGTTGCTGGTGGGCTTGCCATAAAACTTGCGAAAAACCATCATCGGCGCCGCCTGCCAAACGGTCATGCAATTGGCTAACCGGGTGGCCACTCAATTGATTTTCTTGTTCCAGGCGGCGGTGAATTTCAGCAGGGGCGGGTTTTCGGCTGGTCCGCCACCAATATGTCACACTTCCGACCAATCCAATCCCTAAAAGGGCTAGCAAGCCCCCATGTGCCCAACCTGGTAATAAGGGCAGTAAACCTGAAAATAATAGGGCAAAACCCAAGCATAGGCTCAGTAAAAATGGCCAGCTTTCATACCAGGCTTTTTCCCACCACAAAGCCCTTGATGATTGCCGCAAACGCTTGAGGATAGATGAAGGCAATAACGGCCCCCCTGCTGACGGCGGGGCTTTTTGATTGGGCTGTAATACAGAACGGCGCGAATGTGACATGTCCTTCCTCACTTCAACCAAATAGCTTACCTTAACCAATCCGGTAATTGATCGTACCCCAGCAATGTATCATAATTCAAACGCGGACGCACTATTTTAAATTGGTTGCCTTTAACCAGTATTTCAGGGGCCAATAACCGGCTGTTGTAAGTGGAGGCCATGGCGGCCCCATAAGCGCCAGCTGATAAGATGGCCACCAAGTCACCTGGTTGGACAGGCGGAAGGGGGCGTTGGCTGGCAAAAGTATCTCCCGTTTCACAAACTGGCCCCACGATATCATATAACTGGTAGGGCTGATTTTCTTTGGGTTGTTGAACCAGTTGGAATTCATGCCACGCGTCATAAAGGCTAGGCCGCAATAAATCATTCATGGCAGCGTCAATAATTAGAAACTGCCGGGTTTTCCCTTTTTTGACATATAAAACCCGTGAGATCAAAACGCCCGCATTGCCAACCAAATACCGTCCGGGTTCCACCAGCAACTGGCAATTGAGGGGGGTAATCCATTTTTCAATCAGGGCGGCGTAAGAAGCTAAGGAAGGCGGGGTTTCGCCCCGGTAAGGAATGCCAATGCCGCCCCCCACATCAATCCTTTTGACGGGCAGATTTTTTTGACGTAATTCGGCAACCAGTTGGCCGATACCCGCAAAAGCTTTATCAAATGCAGAAAAATCCGTGATTTGTGAACCGATATGGACGGCCAGTCCCATCACATCTAACCCGGGTAAATGTTGGGCGGCTTGGTAAAGGGCTGTAATATGCTGACGGTCGATGCCGAATTTATTTTCGGCCTTGCCGGTCGATATCTTCGCGTGGGTTTGGGCATCCACATCGGGGTTAACGCGCAAGCAAATGGCAGCTTTCTTCCCTATTTTTTCTGCCAGCTGGGCCACCAGCATTAATTCGGGTTCGGATTCGATATTGAATTGAAAAATATTTTGCTGTAAGGCAAAGGTAATTTCTTCAGCGGTTTTGCCAACCCCTGAAAAAACAATTTTACTGGCGGGGATGCCAGCCGCTAGGGCGCGACGCAACTCACCACCAGAAACCACATCAGCCCCCGCGCCCAATTGCCCGAAGGTTTTAATCACGGCTTGGTTGGAATTGGCTTTAACCGCAAAGCAGATCAGGGGAGAAAAGCGGTGCAGGGCTTGGGCCAGTTGTTGATATTGTTGGGCCATATACCCGCTCGAATAACAATAAAAAGGCGTACGCACCTTTTCAGCGAGCGTAGCCAAGGAAACATCTTCAACATGCAAATTTTGCTGATGGTAATGAAACATGGCATCCTTTAGGGAATGAAGGGATAGGTGCGGGGATAGGCGGGACCTGCATCCTGTGGCGGGTTCACATCACCCTTTAAGCCGCAGGCGGATAACCAACAGAAATTGCTGAGTAATAGGAACAAGGCAAGGCAGCGGGGCATGATCAAAGACCGTTATATATAGGGATTGAACAAAATAACCAGGCTATATAACAGCATCTTGGCAAAATAATCTATGGGAAAATGCTGGGTAATGGATGTTCTGGGGGTAATGGCGAGGTGGGTTCGGCAAAAGAATATATATGTATGGGTATCAACTTTTCCTTGAAAGGTTTGTCCAATGCAATAGGGAGGACTTGGCAAGCCTGTCATGTTATCCACGGATGTCCCGAGTGTTTTCTATCAATCTACGCCAGCCCCTAAAAATAGTAGCTAAATATAATAAAATTTGATAGCATGCCCCATAGCTATTTTAATAATGGCCCCGTATGGTCCGTATTTTCCTGGCTTTTTCACACAGATTTTAAGGAGAGATTAATGACCCACTTCCTATCGCCCAAAGCATGTTTTGTTACCATGACCTCGGTTGCCGCTTTAATGGTTCTTGGTCTTTCTGGCACATCTGCCCAAGCTGCTTGTGTGAAAGCTGGAAACTTGTGACATGTAGTGGAGTGAGCGCACCATATTCTGACGCAGTCCCAGATATTACTGTGGAGGTGGAGGACACCGCCAAAGTAAATGCAGGCGGAGGTTCAGCTATTGCTTTGTCTGGCGGGGGAGGGACAGTTATCAATGCGGGTGAGATCCTCGCTGGCATTGGGTTTAATGGTGTTTTTATTAATAAGGGTGGAAAAATACAAAACGTTAAGGATAGCGTTTTTAAGAATGGAGTTATTAGCGGGGGGACAGGCGCTGCTATTATCGCTCAGAATGGTAAGGTAGTGATAGAAAATGATGGGGTGATTAACAACGCTAAAAAAGATGCCATCATCATTGAGTTAGGCAGTCATAACTCAGAAATTACTAATAATGGGAAAATTACTGCTTTCGGCATAGGCATAAGTCTGAAAGGCGTTGATAACACCACTATCATCAATGAAAGCGGTGCAGAGATTACAGCTGATACAGGGGTCTGGGTAGACTCGGCCATGAGGCAAGAGACAACTATTATCAACGATGGTGACTTGAAGGGAACCAGATTTGCTATTGATGGTAGTGATGGTAATGAAATTATTACCAATAATGGTTCAATAAGAGGTGCCGTGAGGTTGGGAAATGGGGATAATACACTACATAATCACTGGGCGATTTACAACGGTGATGTTACCGGCGGCAGTGGGATTGATAGGGTTGTAAATGATGGCAGTATTTCAGGCAAATTGGGGTTGGGGGCAGGCAATAACGTTGTAAAAAATATTGGAACAGGGATGATTGTACAAGGTATCACAACCCTGGGTGGCAATGACATTATAGAGAATCATGCGGTTATTGGTACTGTTATGTCACCTGTGGTAATTGATTTAGGGAATGGTGATAACACGCTAACTAACGGAGCGACGGGGGTCATTCACGGCGAGGTAATCATGGGAGCAGGGGATGATGTGGTGGTCAATGATGGGGCAATTGCTATTGACCTTATGAACAGGAATGTCAATTTAGGCGAAGGTAACAACAAGCTAACCAATACGGGTCAGTGGGATCCATTGAATGGGATACGGAAGGGGATTTCTGGCAGTGTTTTGGCAGGTGCTGGCAATGATGAGATCATCAATAGCGGTGCTATTGCTGGGAACGTTAATGTAGGAAATGGGAGCAACACCGTTAATAACACGGGGTTGGTGGGGGCATCGATCCTTGGCGGTTTGGGTGGGTTCCATACAGTGACCAATGGAGTGGATGGGAAGGTTTTCGGGAGCGTTGATTTGGGAAATAACGTTGATACCCTGACGAATAATGGCGAGATTAGTAGAGATGTTCTGATGCGGGATGGGAATGATACTGTAGTGAATACAGGGGTGATAGGGGGTAGCATTGATTTAGGAGTAGGGAACGACAACTTAACGTTGAATATGAATATGCGAGTGGGTGGGATTATTGATGGAGGAGTAGGGACTGATACGCTGACGTTAGGTGGGGGGGTGGCGAATCAAAGCCAGACCTTCAGCAATACCGTGAATAATATTGAATCTTTGCAAAAAGTTGGTGCTGGTAGATGGGAATTGGATCGTGATTATAACTTTAGTAACGCAGTAGGGGTGAGGGCCGGTGAGTTACATATTGCCACCAATCGGACCGTGACTACAGCAGGGGTTGTAGTAGGAACTGGAGGGACATTCAGTGGTTTGGGAAGGGTGCAGGGGAGTGTGAACGTACTGGTAACTGGGATTCTTCGTCCTGGAAATGGAACGACAGGCACAGGTACCTTGACGGTAACGGGGAATGTGACGGTGGATGCGGGATCGGTTGTGGAGGTTAGCGTTGGGCCTGGTGCTTTACAGAGCCAGCTTGCGGTAGGGGGGAGTGTGAATTTGGGTGGCAATGGCACATTGACAGTGGCGGTTGCGCCCGGATTGTACAGGAATGGCGCGAGTTATGATGTGATCACGGCAGGAGTGGCGGTGAATGGGCAGTTTGGTTTGACAACATTACCTGCTGGAACGAAGTTTACGAAGTTCAAAGTGAATTATACTGTCCCAAGGGTGGTGCAGGTGCAGGTGGAGAAGATCAATTATGCGACGGTTGGGAACAGTTACAACCAGCGGCAAGCGGGGGATGGGTTATTCCGGGGGATGGCTGGGAGTGGGGCGGGAGTGATATGGAGACGGTAGCGGAGGCGTTTGAGAGATTAGGGGCGAATGATGATGCCTACCGAGCGGCACTGGACAGTTTAAGTGGGGAAGCCTGGGCAGCGATGGGGGAAGTGCGTAGTGGGGTGACACGGAACTTCCGTGCGTTAGGGATGGGCGGATTGATGGGAACTTGGAAGGGGTTGGGGTATGGGGGAATGTGCTGCAGGGGCAGGAGGATGTGAAGGGGGATGGGAATGGGGAGAGGATCCGTGGAGATGTGAGAGGCTTGGTGGGGGGTGTTGAATATGGGTTTGGGGGAGGGAAGGTAGGTGTGATGGTGGGGTATGGGCAGGGGGGATTGAAGCTGGGCGCACGTGGGGAGGGAGAGGTGAAACTGATGATGGGGGGGTATGGAGGATGGAACTTCGGAGGGATTGAGGTGAGTGGGGGAGTGAGTTATGCGTCTGGTAAACAGAAGGTTACAAGAAGCATAGTAGGAAGTTGGTTGCCTAACCAACGGAATATGAGGGGATCGGAGCAGGTGAGGAGTTCGGGATGGATGTGGGGTGGGGTATGGGATCAATTTGGGGATGATCCGTGTGACACCTGAGGTTGGGTTGGAGATGGCGCGTGTATATGAGCAAGGGTTTGAGGAGAAGGGTGGGAACTCGGTGAGCTTAAGTGGGGAGAAGGAGAAGGGATGGGAGGGACGAGGGCATGTGAGGGTGGAGGTGAGCGCTGTATTCCAAGCGGGCTTGGTGAGCTTTGAACCGTATGTGAAGGGAGGGTATGAGCGGGTGTTGGTGGGTAAGGGGTATCAAGACCGGGAAGTGTCGTTCCAGCAACCGGGGACGGCGTTTAACGTGCGGTCAACAGACGGCAGCAAGAACATCTATACGGGTGGTGGTGGATTGAATGTGGGTTTTGGGCCTGTGACGGTGGGTGTGGGGTACCAACAAAGCATTGGTGGCAAGAGGGATGAGCGGACGTTCCAAGGATCGCTGGGCATCCGTTGGTAAACTCTAACCACCGATAATCAACTGAACCAAAGGGGGGAGGAACATCGTTCCTCCCCTTTTGCATTGGTTAAAGTACAATATCATCAATAATATCCTGGCCCTCTGTTCTTGCAGTCAAAGAAAGGCTCCTCTCACCTATCTCCTAAACATATGCCAAGGCCGCGGGCCGTATTGAGTAGGCTTTTATTAATAATTGGCTGGATCTGTTGCGGGGATAAACTAGCCAATGGGATATGATCAACCTGGTTATTTTTCCAAATTACTAACCGGCCCCATTTATTTTGTACCGCCAATTCTACAGCATGCACGCCGTAAGTGGCAGCTAGCAGGCGATCCCGTGCATTGGGCGGGGCACCCCGCTGCACATGGCCAAGGACGGTTACCCGGCTTTCCATTCCCGTTGATTTTTCTAGTTTTTCCGCCAGATATTGGCCAATCCCTAAATCTGTGGCGGCATCATGTTGGCTAAATGTTTTTTTAGCGGGTTCTTTTTTCAAGCCTTCCGCCACCACCACTAAAGCAAAATTTCGCCCGCTTTTCTGGATTTTTTGGATATGCTGTGTAATGTTTGGAAGATGATAGGGAATCTCTGGGATTAAAATAACGTCCGCCCCACCGGCTATGCCGCAACTCAAGGCAATATGACCGGTTCCCCGTCCCATCACTTCGAGTACCATGATGCGGCTGTGGCTGGCGGCTGTTGGTTTTAGATCGTCCAAGGCGGTGGTAGCCACCATAACGGCTGTATCATGGCCGATAGCAATTTCCGTGCCACCAACGTCATTATCAATCGTTTTGGGAACCATAACCAAATTGAATGGGCCTTGCTGAGATAGGCGATATAAAATATCCAAACTGCCATCACCACCGATGGCTATTAATCCCTCAACCCCTGTTTTTTTTAACCCTTCAATAATTTCCGAAGAATAGTTGGTGGTTTTTCCTGTGGTTGAGGGAGAAAAAGGATTACCTTTATTGGTGGTGCCCAAAACTGTCCCCCCTTGCCGCCACCAATCAAGACCATAGGGATGATTACCGGACTCTAAAGCCACCGTATCAACGGGTCGTGCTAATAACCCATTTGTGCCGTAACGGATGCCGATGGGCTGTAACCCTTGAAGCTCGCAATGTTGGACCATTGCTTTGATTGCGGTATTTAAACCGGGGCAATCACCACCGCTGGTTAAAATTCCAATCTTTTTCATCATAGGTATCCTTTCTTCCAATCAGGAATCCGCTTATTAAGCATGGGTTAAAGAATATTCGCAAGCTGATTTATTCTGGGGAATGGCTAAGGGTTATCTGGATTACAAATGTGTAAGAGAGGTAGAATGATTCATCAATTTGTCACTTGAAGGCGCGGATAAATGTTGATTGCTGGGGGTAAAAAAGCTAATATGCTGTGCATGCAGCACAGAGCGGGTTCAATATGTTGCATGCTGGGTTCTAAAAAAAATAGAAAACAAAGCTAACATTTTATATATTGGAACCATTAGATCATGAGAGGTTTAGAAGATTTACGGCGGCAATTGGAAGAATTACGGCTAGAACACCGGGATTTGGATGAACTGATCCGGCGGGCAATGTTAATGGCACCGTTCGATCAGATCCAATTACAACGGCAGAAGAAACGTAAACTTTTATTAAAAGATCAAATAACCAAGTTGGAAAGCAAATTGCTTCCTGATCTAACCGCTTAAAAAAGATATTATAAACTTTTGCGCAATTTTTGAAGCATCTTCAAGGGCGAGGGGAGATGTTGCCGGGCTGATTTTAGTTGTTGGCGGATTTTGGGGATACGGGTCGTATCTTGTAGGCGATTATTTAGGAAATCCCAGGTTTTTTCATGGTTAGGGGAAGAATCCTGCAACCAATAAAAAAGGGTTGATGAATATACGCCCGCTAATGTCAGGCGTTTGGTATAAAAATTAAAATCGACCGACTGATCGCCAATGGAATGCCAGACCCCGTCGATTGTCTGATATAGGCTGGTCCAGGCAGCTGTTTGGTTCCAGGGTAATAAAAGATAGGATAAGCCCAAACGGACGGCCTCTCGGTACCTTAGATTCTGCTGCAAACGCAGCTGGATAGCACGAAAAACCTTAGCCCTAACGCCATTTAATTCATTCAATTCCGTTTGTAACGCAGCAACCATTTCCCGGTCTGCATAGGCACTATACCATAAAATCATTTCTTTAACCCCGCCGGGGAAAAGCATATCAGCTTGTTGGGGATCAACCCCCATATCGGCACAGCCCGTGTCGATAGCCATAGGAGACCAGCCGCTAAAAGCCACATGCGGTAAAACAGCCAGCAATAAATTGTTTTTTTGGGGGGTTAAATTGTTATCCATGATCCCTATTCCTTGGCTAATAACACCGTTTTCCTAATCGTCCAAATCTTCGGCAAATGTTTCGGGCCAAAAACGCATTTCCTCCCGAAAGATAAGCTTTGACATATCCTGCATCCGCATTGGGTATAAAATACCGTCTAAATGATCGCATTCATGCATGACCACACGGGCATGATATCCATGGGCTTCCCGACTTATCTTTTCGCCTGTGGGTGTGTATCCCCGATAACGGATATGGGTTGGCCGCTGTACTATCCCGGTCAATCCTGGGACCGACAGGCATCCTTCCCATCCTTCCACGGTTTCTTCGGACAAGATTTCAATCTCGGGATTAATCAGATGAGTCATGGGCTGGGCATTGTCGCCAGCGCGTTTGGCCGGAACTTCAAAAATGACCACTCGTAATGGCACATGAACTTGTGGGGCAGCCAGGCCAACACCACCAATATCTTCCAGGGTTTCCAGCATATCCCGGATCAATTGTTGAATCTCTGGGGCGGTGGGATCAGCAACAGGTTTAGCCAGTATACGCAGAACCGGGTGACCCATTCGGGCGATTTTTAAAATAGCCACCATTGATCCTTTCTTGGTATAAAATTGATATTTCTTCTTTGTTTTTATAATGACTTTTTCACCATATCATAGAGCATTCCAGGATGCTAGGGGGGAAGGGTATGGGTGAATATTGCTTAAATATACCTGCTTTGTAAGGGTTTTTTCGTAGGAGTTAAGGGGGATGTATAAGGGCTGTGAATGAAAATGACAGGCCGTTAATAAAAGCAAAAGATATTTTGATAAAAACACTTCACAAATCAAGATGCCTATGATATTGGTTGCGGACTTATTTTGCATTGGGCAAATTTGCTATTCAATTTTATGAGTGGAGGAAGGTTAAACGTGCAAGTTGTTGTTCGTGATAATAACGTTGATCAGGCTTTACGTGTTTTAAAGAAAAAATTACAGCGCGAAGGTGTTTTCCGGGAAATTAAATTGCGCCGGAATTTTGAAAAACCGTCTGAGCGTCGTACCCGTGAAAAATCTGAAGCGGTGCGCCGTTACCGCAAGCTGTTGCGCAAGCGGATGGAACGCGAAGGATATTAGATTGAAGGGCAACATTCGATCTTTTTGTCTGATTTAAACCAATTCTTATGGATTTTTACTGACCGGTCGGTAGAGCAAAATTGGATAGCCTGTCTATGAAAATAGATAGGCTTTTTGTTTTATTAGGACAATAATTAGGTGATCATGCGGATGATGGAGCAGAAAATGTGGCAAACAGAACCGAAAATTGAACTGCATCTTCATTTAGATTGTTCCCTCAGTTACCTTTTTGTCCGCGCATTTGAGCCAAATATCACCCCTGATGCGTACCGCAAGGATTTTGTGGCCCCGGCCAAATGTAAAGATTTAGCTGAATTTCTGACCTATACCCGCCGCAGTTTAGAACTGATGCAAACGGAATTTGGTTTGCGGTTGGCCGCCCAAGATGTCATCCGCCAATTACTTGAAGACCGTGTCATCTATGCTGAAATCCGGTATGCCCCGTTATTGCATGTGCAACAAGGGTTATCGGGGGACGATGTGGTGGTGATTGTGTCCGATGAACTCCGTAAACAAAGGGCGATTCATCCAAGTCTGGAAACGAGGCTTTTACTTTGTACATTACGTCATTTTACTCCTCGACAAAGCCAGGAAACAGCAGATTTGGTGCGGCGTCATGCCCCTAAAGGGGTTGTTGTGGGGATTGATATTGCTGGGGATGAGGCAAATTTCCCCCTCAATGCCCATGAGCAGGTTTTCGATCAAGTTTTTGCCCGTCATATTCCCATCACCGCGCATGCTGGCGAATCAAAGGGGCCAGAAAGTGTTTGGGAAACATTAAAAAAACTGCACCCCTCCCGTTTAGGGCATGGGATACGTTCTTGGGAAGATAAAAATTTAATTTCTTATTTGATCAGCCATCGCATCCATTTGGAAGTTTGCCCCAGCAGCAATATCCAAACAGGGGTTTATGGCCATTATAGCCAGCATCCCGTCAATCGCTTATTCAAGGCGGGTGTCTCTTTAAGCATTAATACCGATGGTCGGGCCCTGAATAATATTTCCTTGGGGCAGGAATATGACCGTTTGCACCAAATATTTGGCTGGACTAAGCGGGAATTCCGGCAATGCAATGTGAATGCCTTGGAGGCTGCTTTTATTGCACCTGATCTCCGCCAGCGTTTCATCAATTTTATCAAGAATTCATAAAAGCTGGTTATTCCTGTTCCGCCTCATCATCCCGGTTGGGGGCTGTTGATTCTTCGGAAGAAAGGGGCGAGGAAATACGGTAATCTTGATTTAACCAGCGCAATAAATCCACATCGGCGCAATAGCCCGAGCAGAAAGGCTGGTATTTTGCTTGTGATGGTTGATGGCAAATAGGGCACTTCATTTTTTAGGATGTTCCCAAAGGAGATATTTTGTTGCTTAACAAAATTATATAGCTTGGATCGGGTTTTCCAGTGTTATTTATTTCTGCTTGATGTTGATTGCGGATAAAGGGGTACCTTTGTTTTGTCGGGTCAGTTCGATTAATCCCAATCTGCTATAGCCTGCAACCCGACAATAGGCTGAATCCTGTTGGATTTGGCCAGATAGATAATCCAGTAATTCTTTTTTCTCGACCCCGGAAGATAAGGGGATGACATCTATCAATATGTGGCCGCTGAGGTTGCGTAAGCGGATTTGTTTGGCGACTTCCCCCAAAGCTTCTTGGTTAACATAAAAGTTTTTGGAATAATTTTTTTGCTGGACGGCGCTTAAGTTCTTTCCGGCATTAACATCAATGGCTGTAAGCGTCTGACCTTCCTCAATAATTAACGATCCGCCGGAGGGAAGGGTGACTTCTTGCCTTAAAGCATCTTCTAATTGGTCTTGGATGTCTTCTAGGCCAACTGGCCAATCAGCAATAGGCAATTCTTCAATATTGTCCTGTAAAGACGGATAATATTTCTCGAGATATGTTTGGATTTGTTGGGCTTTTAAGGGTGAAAAGGCGATGATTTTTTGAATTTGGTTTATTTCATCCCGCAACAACTGCCAGAAAGGTTGTTCTTCCCGAAATACCAATTGCGGATTTTTAAGGGAGTTACATTTTTCAAGAAAAATTTGCCATTGCCGGTGCAACCATGCAACTTCTGCCAAGGCATGGGGCAGTAAACTGGCGGCCAAGGCATGCCTGATAATCAAGCCGCCGGATAGGGAATTGATCATCGGCTGCATCGCCGTTTGAATAAGGGTGCGCGCCTCTTCAGATGCCCCGCTTCTGGAGGAAAAAGTGATCCCTTGATGATGGGGGCAATAAACCGAATGAATACCGGGTAATTTAATTTTTGCTGTTAGTTTGGCCTGTTTGCCATAGATATCGCTTGGCTTTTCCACTTGTACCATCAGTACAAGTCCCGGCTGCAAAGGAAAGGGACAATCATTTTGCTGTAGCATCGCTTGCTGATGCCCAAGTTCAACAAAAGCAGTGCCGCCCTTATCTAGGATGGTTGTTACCTTGCCTAAAAAAATGTCATTATATCCGCCAATGCTGTTGGTACTTCGTTGTTTATATTCGACCAAGCGGTCATTTTGCCAAAGAGCTGCCTTGGAGAGGGATTTTTCCTGCCAAATAAATAAAATCATCGGGGAAGTCACGGTTATACCAAACAAGTCAACCCGGCATGCAACAGCAAGTGACGGGTTTCATATAAAGGCAATCCCACAATATTGGAATAGGAACCATGGACTGCTTGGATCAGGCATTCGGCAGACTCTTGGATAGAATATCCCCCTGCTTTTCCTTGCCATTGGCCGGTGGCAATATAGCGGTCGACTTCCCCAGCAGAAAGCCGTTTGAATTTAACGGAAGTCATCACAGTTTTTTTATAAATCGTTTTATCAGGCGTGATTAAGCAAACGCCTGTAATCACCCGGTGGCGACGCCCGGAAAGTAGTTGTAAACATGTTCTAGCTGTAGGGGCATTGTCGGCCTTAGGCAGAATGCGCCTACCACAGGCAACAACCGTATCCGCCCCCAAGACAATGGCGGTCGGGTGTTGTTGATAAATATGTAGGGCTTTCTCTTCGGCCATGCGGTTAGCGTATTGCAAGGGCAGTTCTTGCTTGCCCGGGGTTTCATCTAAACCTGCGGGCAAAATATGATCCGGGCGAACGCCAATCCGTTCCAATAATTGGAGACGACGGGGCGAGGCGGATGCAAGGATAAACACAGCCTCAACCTATGACAAAAGCAAATACATGGGTTATTATTTCTGCCGGAATGTGATTCTGCCTTTGGTTAAATCATAAGGCGTCATTTCCACATTGACCCGGTCACCCGCCAAAACCCGAATGCGGTTCTTCCGCATTTTGCCTGATGTATGGGCTAAAATAATATGATCGTTATCTAACTTTACCCGAAACATGGCATTAGGCAATAATTCCACAACGGTACCTGGGAATTCGATGACATCCTCTTTAGGCATTTATTTTCCTATCTTAAGCCTTTAATATGATACGTATCACTTGAAATGTGAGCCCACCATGCACCTATTTTTTCTGCTTGGCAAGGGTGTGCAAAAAAAAGGTTTTATTTTTATGCTTGATGCTGCGGTTGCCAGCAGGTGGGCCAACTGTCACCCAGGTCTTTGAGGTAGCAATTTACTTTCGGTGTCGAGAGCTTGACGGCCATATTATTTGAAAAGATCAAATGGATGGATTTTTTGTCCTCATGCCACTCAACTGCCAATAAATTGAGGATTTGGCTCGGGGACGAATCATCTAAGCCCTGTTGTTGAACTTGCTCAACATCGTTAAAAATACATCCTGCATGAATACGTTGCCCATGAATATGTTGCCCGGGGGTTTCCTTGGAAGTTTTTGCAGCCGAGCAATGTGTTTCCCAGCAAAACCGGTTAAATAGGATCGCAAAACGTTTTTCTTCAGCCCAGTAGACCATATCACTAAGAGTGACCAAAGAGTCCTGTAACATGGCCGACACCACCTGTAAATCTTGTTGGTCACAGGCGTGTAACCTTAATAAGTCTGGGGTTTCAGGATGCTTAATTTTTACTTCGTTCAATTGATGCTCCGCAATTTGTAAGTTTTTCAACTAAATTTTCGTATCCGCGATCTAAATGATAAATCCGGTTCACAATCGTTTCACCGCTTGCCGCAAGTCCCGCGAGTACCAGTGAAACCGACGCACGTAAATCGGTGGCCATAACGGGTGCACCGGATAAATTTTTAACTCCCCGAATAAGAGCTGAGGCACCGTGGATCGTAATATTAGCGCCCATCCGTGCGAGTTCGGGAACATGCATGAAACGGTTTTCAAAAATCGTCTCTGTCATCATAGATGCCCCTTCAGCAATTGTCATCAACGCCATAAATTGTGCTTGTAAGTCTGTGGGAAAGCCGGGGTATGGCTCCGTCATAATATCAATGCCTAGGAGTTTGCGGGAAGAAGGTTTCACGGAGATTTGCCCCGGTAAAGTTTCTATTTTAACTCCTGCTTGTGTCAAAGGCGTTAACAAGGCGTCCAAAGATGCGGTAGGGGCATTGGTTAAGGTTAATTCGCCGCCGGTAATTAAAGCCGCGATAATATAGGTGCCTGCTTCGATCCGGTCTGTCATGATTGGGTAATGACAGCCTTTGAGAGAACTGACCCCCTTGATTCGGAGACGGGATGTCCCAGCCCCTGTCACGTCCGCGCCCATCTTGTTTAAAAAATTTGCCAAATCAATGATTTCCGGCTCACGGGCTGCATTTTCAATAATGGTTAGCCCATTCGCTAAGCTGGCAGCCATCATGATGTTTTCGGTGGCGCCGACCGAAACAATCGGCAGCGTTATCTTGGTACCCTGTAACCCTTTTTTTGCTGTCGCATAAATATAGCCATCCTTCACTTCAATTTCTGCACCCAATGCTTGCAAGCCTTTGATATGAAGGTCAACTGGCCGCGTGCCGATCGCACAGCCACCGGGTAATGACACGCAAGCTTCGCCAAATCTGGCAACCAATGGCCCTAAAACCAAGATAGAAGCACGCATTTTTCGCACCAATTCGTAATCCGCGCGGTAAGAATGGATCTGGCGGTTGTCAATCACCAGTCTGTCGGCACTGGGTTGTTCAATCAGGCTGCCCATATCGCTTAACAGCAATTGCATGGAATGGACGTCCGCAAGCTTAGGAACATTTTCCAAGATAATTTTTTCAGGGCAAAGTAGGGTTGCCGCCAATAAGGGAAGGGCAGCGTTTTTAGCGCCACTGATAGGGATCGTCCCAAAAAGGGGCTGGCCGCCGTTAATTTTAATCTTGTCCATATTTTTTCTGAACCACATCTTGTTATATCGTCAATTCGGGAATTCGGGTTGTCACTTTACACCTTGGGTAAAGTCACCCCTTTTTGTTTCATATACTTGCCCGCCCGGTCTGCGTAAGACACCTCACACAGGCTATCACCTTTCAAAAATAAAAACTGACACGCCCCTTCATTGGCATAAATTTTGGCGGGCAGTGGGGTGGTATTCGAAAATTCCAGCGTCACATGGCCTTCCCATTCAGGTTCCAGCGGGGTTACATTGACAATAATCCCGCAACGGGCATAGGTAGATTTTCCCAGACAAATCACCAAAACATCGCGGGGGATCTTGAAATATTCAACCGTTCTTGCCAAGGCAAAACTGTTGGGTGGGATAATACAAACCTCGGTATTGCGCTCCACAAAGCTGGTGGCTGAAAAGTTTTTAGGATCAACCAAGGCATTATCCACATTGGTAAAGATTTTGAATTCTTCAGATACCCTAGCGTCATAGCCGTAAGAGGAAAGGCCATAAGAAATAACCCCTTGCCGTTTTTGACCATCCACAAAAGGATCGATCATCGTTTTTTCCTTAGCCATTTTACGGATCCAATGATCCGGCATGATTGCCATGATATTACCTTTTCATTAATTGCT
Source organism: Rhodospirillaceae bacterium (assembly GCA_016722635.1). Classification (NCBI taxonomy): domain Bacteria; kingdom Pseudomonadati; phylum Pseudomonadota; class Alphaproteobacteria; order Rhodospirillales; family Rhodospirillaceae; species Rhodospirillaceae bacterium. Next base: position 426,528 of record JADKIX010000011.1, read on the forward strand.
GCTGCTGATGGATTGATACAAGTGGATTATAACCAAATTTTGGCCGATTGTGTGGCAGAAATAAACAATTATTTACAAGCATCATGTTTTCCTCTGGAATTATTCATCCGGTTTTTCTGGACTATCGTCAATCATAGCTGGCGACCTGCCTTGTTGCTGTTGTTTCCGGCGCTGCAAATTGTTCCGCAACGCTTGTTGCAAACGATTATTTTTTTGCTGTTTTCGCAATTCTGCATGATGGATCTGGGCAGGGGTTTTAGTATGGGGGGTTTTATCGGCCACGCGCTATCACCCCCGTTTTAAGGAAATAAGGCAATTTGATTAAGCCCTAAATCTTCCGGCCATTCCATCATGATATTCATATTTTGGATGGCTTGCCCGGAAGCGCCTTTGATTAAATTATCGATCGTTACCAGCAAGATGGCATGCCCCTTAAGGGGACTATCAAAAACCGCCATCACACATCTGTTTGTGCCACGCACATGCCTGGTTTCGGGTGAAATGGGGGGCGGCAGAACCTCGATAAACCCATCATGCTGATACTGTTTTTGCCAAGCTTGGCGGATATCTTGGGCCGTTACTTGTGGCGCCAAATGCACATAGATTGTTTCCAAAATCCCCCGGCTCATCGGCACCAAATGGGGAAGGAACGATATTTTTATGGGTTTTTGGGCTGCTTGCGTAAGACCCTGTTCAATTTCCGGGGTATGGCGATGGCCGGTGACCCCGTAGGCATGAATACCTTCCTGTACCTCGCTGAATAGGCTGCTTTGCTTGGCTTCACGGCCAGCGCCGCTGACCCCGGATTTGGCGTCGATAATAATCGGGCTGTGTTCAATTAATTTTTGGTTGATTAAGGGAATCAGGGCAAGCTGGGCAGCGGTCGGGTAACATCCCGGACAAGCGACAAGTGAAGCTTTGGCAATTTGTGCCCGGTAAATTTCCGATAATCCATAGACGGCCTTTGGTTGGAGCTGCGGGGCGCGGTGGGCATGGCCATACCAGGTGGCATATTCAAGGGTATTTTGCAGGCGGAAGTCGGCGGAAAGATCGATGATTTTTAAATGATCCGGTAATTTTGCCACCAATTCTTGGGTCATACCGTGGGGAAGGGCACAAAAAACCAAATCCAAATTGGCCCAATTGATATCATCCACTTTTTGTAAGTTGCCCAGGCCCAAATGACGTAAATGGGGGAACACCTCCCCTAGGGATTTACCGGCCTGTTTTTCTGCACTAAGTGCTACAAGCTTAACTTTGGGATGGTTGGTCAGTAGGCGAATCAATTCCCCGCCCGTATAGCCGCTGGCGCCTAATATACCAATTTTCAGGATAGATTGCCGTGATATTGCCATAGGTGATGCTTTCAAATCAGATACCAACGTTAAAGAATTTTTTAACATTCTTAAAGATTTTACAGAAAAACGCAATCCTGGATCAATTTTAGAAAAGGTGATGGAATGGGAGAGGAAAGAAAAAAGCGCCTAAAATGATTAGGCGCTTTTTTAATGGTAGATACCAGAAATAGATATTACCGTTTCGAGAATTGGAAGCTCTTGCGGGCTTTGGCTTTACCGTATTTTTTGCGTTCCACCACGCGGCTGTCGCGGGTTAAGAACCCACCCGTTTTTAGAACGGGCCGCAAATCCGGTTCAAAATACGTCAAAGCCTTGCTGATGCCATGACGTACGGCCCCAGCTTGGCCAGACAAGCCGCCGCCATTCACACTGCACATCACATCAAATTGACCAACGCGGCTAGCGGTTGCGAAAGGTTGATTGATAATCATCTGCAACACCGGACGGGCAAAATAAATTTTTACATCATTGCCATTGACAACAATTTTACCGGAACCACGCTTTAACCACACCCGGGCAACCGCATTTTTACGCTTACCGGTGGCATAGGAACGCCCTAATTCATCAATTTTGGGTTGGTTATCAAGCTCAACGCCAGGGACTTCTTGTTTCAAATTTTTTAAACTTGAAAATGTTTGGGAGGTAGGGTTCATGCTTCATTTTCCCTTTTGTTTTTGGGGTTCATAGCAGCAACGTCCAGTGTTTCCGGGTTGCTACCACCATGGGGATGTTCTGCCCCGGCATAGACGCGCAAATTACGCATTTGTTGCCTGCCTAACGGTTCGCGTGGTATCATCCGGCGCACCGCATTGGTGATCACGCGTTCCGGGTGGTTGCCCTCAATCAATTGGCGGATTGTCCGTACTTTTACACCACCGGGATAGCCAGTGTGCCAATAAAATTTCTTATCTTCAAATTTATTGCCAGTCAGCTTCACTTTAGCTGCGTTGACGACAATAATATTATCCCCGCAATCCATATGGGGGGTATAAATCGTTTTATGTTTGCCGCGCAGATAAGAGGCGATGATGCTGGCTAAGCGGCCAAGTACCACACCTTCTGCATCAACCACGATCCATTTTTTTTGGATATCGGTTGGTTTGGCAGAAAAAGTTTTTAACATTGCAATTTCCCTGCTTTGAACAAAATGAACTCAATAATTTGCAGATTATTAACGAGCAATTTCATAAAAGTCAAGCTTTGTGTGTAATTGCTGGCAGCGGTATTATGATACCGCTAATAATTAACGAAAAAACGATCAATATTCATTTAATAGATATTCTTCAAGAAGAAATTTTTTATCCTTTTCCAGGCCCTAGACCAGATTGTAAGCTGGTCAAGCGTCGCATCAACATCTCGACAGGTCCATAGGAAAAATACCGAGACCAGATTGTTGCAAACAACACCGCAAAACAGCAAAAAATCAAGGCAGCAATCAGGGCATGAGGGAGGGGTTGGGGGCTTCCTAACATTCCCAGTAATTCGAGGATAGTCATTCCCAAGATAACATGCGCAAGGTAGAGGGTTAGGGCTTGCCGACCGGGACAGGTGAATAAAGATAGCAATTGGTTTTTTCCTATCTTGTTTAGCCAGCTGGCGGCTAATAAGCTTATCCCAATAATAACGGAGGCTGTCCCTATCCCGGAAATAATATAAAGGGGCATCGGTGGTAATGGCTTTGTAGCAAATAGAATAGCAAACTCATCCAAACCCCTAATACTGACGTTGCTCAGGACTACCAATATCAACGAGGGCATTAGGGCGGTGAAAAATCCCGTAATTGTTATCAACAATTGAGTCGAGAATTGATGGAGCCGCTGCCGACTAAGCGTCATGCCGAATAGGAAAAAGGCTAACCAGGGGATCACTGGATGCCAGCCGTTAAAAAACAGGTTTCTGCTGAAACCTTTAAACGTCCAGAAATCGATATAGGTAAGAGTTACCCAGTCCCATCCCTTATCATAATCAAAAAACCATAATAACAGGACAAATAGTATCGGTATGAATAACGCGCTGATAATCAATATGCGAGTAGAGGCCCTGAAAAAAACCAAGCCAAATAAAAAATAAAGTGCATAATAACGAATAATATCAGCCTGGAATATTAGCGAATGCAACAATCCAACTGCCAATAAAAACAATATTCGTTTTAAAATGACTAATTTTCCATGTTCCCAGCCAATGTGCTTGATTAGTAGGCTAAAACTGATGCCAGCCAATACTACAAAAGTTGCGGCAGGCCTTCGAAAGAATCAACGATCATTCCAATCCAGCTAGAAGAATGTTCAGGTGTTGCCATCACCATCTTAAAATTGACAATCACCATTCCACAAAACGCAATAAATCTCGCAAGATCAATGCCATCAAGGCGGTCGATTTTTTTAATTTTCATCATTATTCCTTTGTAGTATGATCGTCCAAGTATAGTGAATGATGACTGGTAAAGGATGCGTATCAGAATATCAGATCACAAGTTTCTGGACTACGTGATATTTTCATTTTTTCACGGATCATTTTTGTTGGGCCATAACTATTGATGCAAGCGTTGACAAATCGCCGTTTGTGTCCTTGTTAGATTTTTGGAATATGGTTCGTTAACCAGCCGCGATCGAAGTTCGAAAAATGAAGGGAAAAATTTGCTATATGTCTTGTGTTTTACTAAAAACCAACCATATCACATAAAGAAAGACAGCATCCTCATCCAGCTGATTTTAGCAGAGATGGTAGGGTGAACGCATCACAGCTGTGGGCTTAATCAACGGACGCAGCAGGAAAGAGGGCATCATGAATATCGATAAATATACGCAAAAATCCCAAGGTTTTTTGCAAGAGGCGCAGTTGTTGGCGCAACGCCAATCCAATCAGCGGCTTACTGCTGAACATTTGTTACAGATTTTACTCGAAGATAAAGATAAATTAGCGGATGGCCTTATCCGTTCTATAGGCGCTGATCCGCAATTGATCCTTGACCAGGTTAAATTGGCGATTAGCAAAATGCCAAAAGTGGAAGGCAGTGGGGCTGGCCAGGTCCATCTGGATCAGGAAATGGCAAAAATCCTTGAAACAGCTGAAAAACTGGCTGATAAAGCTGGGGACAGTTTTGTTACGGCTGAACGCTTATTGCTGGCAGTTGCTATGGCAACCAATACTCCAGCTGCTGACGCCTTGAATAAACAGGGTGCTACACCCCAAAAACTAAACCAAGCCATTAATAATATTCGCAAAGGCCGCCAAGCGCATACGGCTTCAGCAGAGAACAATTATGAGGCGTTGAAAAAATATGGTCGTGACCTGACGGCAGCAGCCAGGGAAGGAAAATTAGACCCGGTTATTGGGCGAGATGAGGAAATTAGGCGGGCCATCCAAGTGCTATCGCGCCGTACCAAAAATAACCCGGTATTAATTGGTGAGCCTGGGGTAGGTAAAACCGCTATTGTGGAAGGCTTGGCACTCCGTATTGTCAATGGTGATATCCCAGAGGGATTAAAAGACAAAAAATTGATTTCCCTGGATTTAGGCGCTTTGATTGCTGGTGCTAAGTTCCGCGGTGAATTTGAAGAAAGGTTGAAAGCGGTTCTACAGGAAATATCGGCGGCTGAAGGGCAAATTATTTTATTTATTGATGAATTACACACCCTCGTGGGTGCGGGCAAAGCGGAGGGCGCCATGGATGCGTCCAATATGTTAAAGCCTGCCTTAGCCAGAGGGGAGTTGCATTGCGTTGGCGCTACCACTTTAAATGAATACAGGAAACATATTGAAAAGGACGCTGCATTGGCGCGGCGTTTTCAGCCAGTTTTTGTGGCTGAACCGACTGTTAATGATACCATTTCTATCTTGCGCGGATTAAAGGAAAAATATGAACTTCATCACGGGATCCGTATCACCGATGGTGCCTTAGTGGCCGCTGCCACCTTATCCAACCGTTATATCACGGACCGGTTTTTACCCGATAAGGCGATTGATTTGGTTGATGAGGCGGGCAGCCGCTTAAGAATGGCTGTGGATTCAAAGCCGGAGCAGATTGATGAAGTTGACCGGCGGGTGATGCAATTAAAAATTGAACGAGAAGCCCTGAAAAAGGAAACGGATCCTGTTTCCCGTGAGCGGTTGCAAAAACTGATGGATGAGCTTTCTAAACTCGAATCCCAATCAGCCGAATTAACGGGCAAATGGCAGAAAGAAAAAGCTAAGTTAGCCTCGGCTAATAAACTAAAAGAACAGTTGGAGCAAGCTAGGTCCGAATTGGAGCAAGCGCAACGCCGAGGGGATTTGGCCAGGGCGGGTGAATTAACTTACGGTGTTATCCCGGATTTAACTAGTAAGGTTGAAAAAACCGAAGCAGCTGGCCAGCACCATATGCTTAATGAGGTGGTAACGGATAAAGAAATAGCCGCGGTTGTCGCACGCTGGACAGGTATTCCTGTTGAAAAAATGCTTGAAGGAGAAAAATCTAAGCTGATCCACATTGAGGATAAATTACGTCAGCGGGTAGTTGGCCAGGAGGAAGCGATCCAAGCTATCGCAAGTGCAATCCGTCGTTCGCGGGCGGGATTGCAAGACCCTAACCGTCCGATCGGTTCATTCTTATTTTTAGGCCCTACAGGGGTCGGAAAAACCGAATTATCAAAGGCTGTTGCAGCTTTCTTATTTGACGATGAAGCTGCCATGCTGCGGATTGACATGTCAGAATATATGGAAAAACATTCGGTTTCACGCTTAATTGGTGCCCCGCCTGGTTATGTTGGGTATGAGGAGGGTGGTGCTTTAACCGAAGCGGTGCGGCGGCGGCCTTACCGGGTGATTTTATTTGATGAGATGGAGAAAGCCCATCCTGACGTTTTTAATATTTTGTTGCAGGTTTTAGATGATGGGCGTTTAACCGATGGCCAGGGGCGTACAGTCGATTTTCGCAATACCCTAATTATTATGACATCGAATTTGGGCAGCGAAATTTTGGCAGCCCAATCTCAAGAGGATGAAACGCCTAAAATGCGCGATCAAGTGATGGCGATTGTTAGGCGGGCTTTTCGACCGGAATTCCTCAACCGGTTGGATGACATTATTTTATTCCATCGTTTGGGGCGCGAAAGCATGGCAAATATTGTTGATATCCAACTTGAGCGGTTGCGCCAACTTCTGGTGGACAAGCAGATCCAATTGAACCTTGATAAAAAAGCTAAAGCTTGGCTGGCGGAAGCAGGGTACGATCCTGTATATGGCGCCCGTCCCCTTAAAAGAGTTATCCAGCGTCATTTGCAGAACAAATTGGCTGAAGCGGTCATTGCCGGAGAAATTCAGGAAGGGCAGATTGTGAATGTTACGGCTGATGATCAAGGGCTGGTTTTGCAGGCCATGCGACAAGAAAAAAGAAAAATTAAGCAGCAACCTTAATAGGTTAGAGGATAAATCACAACGTTGATAGGGCAGGCCTATTGCTGGTCGCCGGAATTTTCGATTTCGGCAACAGGGGTGGGTGATTGCCATTGGCTTTGTTTTTGCTCAATTTCTTTCACCCGCGCCAGGAATTCTTGCAACGCTTGGCCGGACAATTTTTCTTGCTGGTCAAATTTGAGCTTCGAAGAGTTAATTTGGCTGCCATTTTGCAAAACCTCAAAATGTAAATGGGGGCCTGTGGCTAATCCTGTGCTTCAGACATAACCAATGATTTGCCCCTGTTTAACCAACTGACCGACTTTCAATTTATGGGCAAAGCGGCTTAAATAGGCATAGGCTGTTGAAAAAATAGCGGTGCACTTCCATGACACTTATGGGCAAGCGCTTGCCAACATTATAGTCGCATTACAGATGGGGGTTACGGTAGTTGACAGCTCGGTTGCAGGGCTCGGCGGCTGTCCGTATGCTGTTGGGGCAAGTGGGAATGTGGCGACTGAGGATGTGGTATATGGATTAAATAGGATGGGGATCCAAACAGGAATTAACCTTGATTGGCTGGTATCTGTGGGGCAATGGATCAGCAAAATTTGTAAGCGGCCTAATTCATCAAAAGCGGGTGTTGCGATCGCATCGAAACAATTAAAGAAAGATTAATGCTTTTTCTGTAGTATCTTGAAGAAATCTACCATTTAAAAGAATCTATAAATTGTTATAGAAAATAGTTGACAATCAGTGGCGTAGTTTATAAAGTCCCTGAGCTGTTTAAAATAGCCGGATGATCGATTGGCTGCTTTAAACGAAGTTTTAGCCGGTTTGGCGTGTTGTATGACAAGTGAGTAGAGGAGAGAGAGAAGGGATAGGAGGGAGGTGGAGTGAGTGGGGGGATAGGGGTATCTTTTAACTCTTTGAAGATAGAAATGAGCGCTAGCGTTTAGGCATGTTGAGGGTGAGAGCCTTTGATATGTTTGGACGAGAGACGTTTGAGGAAGGTTTGAATTAAATTGGGCTCTGATTTGCAGTTTAGGCTGTGGATCGAGTAAGTTAAACTGAGAGTTTGATCCTGGCTCAGAACGAACGCTGGCGGCACGCTTAACACATGCAAGTCGAACGGATGGTAGCAATATCATTAGTGGCGAACGGGTGAGTACAAAGTAGGAACCTGCCCTTGGGTAGGGGATAACTATGGGAAACTATAGCTAATACCCTATAAGCCCTTTGGGGGAAAGATTAATTGCCGAAGGAAGGGCCTACGTCGGATTAGGTAGTTGGTAGGGTAAAAGCCTACCAAGCCTGAGATCCGTAGCTGGTCTGAGAGGACGATCAGCCACACTGGGACTGAGACACGGCCCAGACTCCTACGGGTGGCAGCAGTGAGGAATCTTGGACAATGGGGGCAACCCTGATCCAGCGATGCCGCGTGAGTGATGAAGGCCTTCGGGTTGTAAAGCTCTTTTGCACGCGACGATGATGACGGTAGCGTGAGAATAAGCCCCGGCTAACTCTGTGCCAGCAGCCGCGGTAATACAGAGGGGGCTAGCGTTGTTCGGAATGACTGGGCGTAAAGGGCGCGTAGGTGGCTCTACAAGTCAGATGTGAAAGGCCTAGGCTTAACCTGGGGATGGCATTTGAGACTGTAAAGCTAGAGTCCGGGAGAGGATAGCGGAATTCCTAGTGTAGAGGTGAAATTCGTAGATATTAGGAAGAACACCGGTGGCGAAGGCGGCTATCTGGAATTCAACTGACGCTGAGGCGCGAAAGCGTGGGGAGCAAACAGGATTAGATACCTGGTAGTCCACGCCGTAAACGATGAGTGCTAGACGTTGGAAGGTTTACCTTTCAGTGTCGCAGCTAACGCATGAAGCACTCCGCCTGGGGAGTACGGTCGCAAGATTAAAACTCAAAGGAATTGACGGGACCGCACAAGCGGTGGAGTATGTGGTTTAATTCGACGCAACGCGAAGAACCTTACCAGCTCTTGACATGGGAAGTATGGGTCACAGAAATGAGATCCTTCAGTTCGGCTGGCTTCCACACAGGTGCTGCATGGCTGTCGTCAGCTCGTGTCGTGAGATGTTGGTGTTAAGTCCCGCAACGAGCGCAACCCCCATGTTCAGTTGCCATCAGGTTAAGCTGGGCACTTTGAACAAACTGCCGGTGATAAGCCGGAGGAAGGCGGGGATGACGTCAAGTCCTCATGGCCCTTACGGGCTGGGCTACACACGTACTACAATGGTGGTGACAGAGGGACGCAATAGGGCAACCTGGAGCAAATCCTCAAAAGCCATCTCAGTTCAGATTGTTCTCTGCAACTCGAGAGCATGAAGTTGGAATCGCTAGTAATCGCTAATCAGCAGGTAGCGGTGAATACGTTCCCGGGCCTTGTACACACCGCCCGTCACACCATGGGAGTTGGTTCTACCTGAAGCTGGTGTTGCTAACCGCAAGGAGGCAGCCAACCACGGTAGGGTCAGTGACTGGGGTGAAGTCGTAACAAGGTAGCCGTAGGGGAACCTGCGGCTGGATCACCTCCTTTCTAAGGATGTTAACCAGCAATGGTTAACCCAACCTTACATAATATACTACTAATTCATACCCTATCTTCAACCCCACACCCAACCCACCTCCCTCCCATCCCTTCTCCTCCTTTACTCATTTATCATCTTTAGAGATTCTTATTTGTGAAGCGATACCATTTGGTTGGTATCGCTTTTTTTGTTTATTAGGTTAATTATACATTTGAGTAAATTCAAAAAATTAATTGACTAATTTAAAGGACGAAATTCTAATAAAAGCCCATGTGGATGAGCGTCAGAAAAATAGTTTTTTTGATTTTTATTATAATGCCAAGCGCCGTAACAGCTTCACGGTATAGAGGAACCTGCTCAATAAAGGATTTTGTGGCAAAAATAAGCGTGCTCGAAGATGCCGTAAATAAAAATAGGTTCTTAATTACTGAGTCAGAAGAAATTTCTCGTAGACTAGAAGTTATCCAAACAGTAGCAAATCCGCGCGACTTGCAAATAGCATGCACAATCTATGATCAGGTTATTGAAGATTATCATCTATTACACCCGTCTTCCGAAATAAAATGTTATAACTTAGCTCGGTGAAAGAAACTATTATGAAAAATATATTATGTTATGGCGATTCAAATTTGCGGGGATGCATTCCAGCAAGTTTTGATGAAAAAACATCCCTCCATTCGAGATATGCGCGCGATCAACGCTGGCCCGGTATTTTGCAAAGAAAGCTTGGCAAGCAATATCATATTATTGAAGAAGGATTGGCTGGTCGAACGACTAATCTTGATGAGCTTATTCCTAATAAACCCCCAAGAAACGGTTGGAAGGATTTACCGTTGTTTTTAGAGTCTCATTATCCCCTTGAGATTGTTATCTTAAGCTTAGGAACAAATGATATCAGGGCACGATTTAATCGCACGCCTGAGCAAATTACGCAAGCAATGAGCCAACTGATTGAATTAGTTAAAAATTCCAACAAAGGTCCATCAGGCCAAGCCCCGAAATTTTATTGATAGCGCCGCCGATCATCAGACAACCTGAAATTTTTTTCTGCTTCATTTCAACTTGAATTTCACTAGAAGCCATCAAAAATTCAGAAAAATTACCTATTTTTTACCAAAAATTATCGCAAAAACAAGAAATTGGGTTTTTAGACGCTTCCAAGATTGTCACTTCTAGTAAATTGGATGGGGTGCATTGGGAAGCTTCGCAACATCAAATATTGGCCGAAGCTATTCTCACGAAAATAAAAATGATGAGCGAGAAGTAAGTTCCAAATTTTGTTTTTTGTGGTATAAATATATGCTAAAAGTATTTGAAAGGAAACATTATGTTTAAAAATACGCTTTTATTGTAGCTTTATTATCAAGCTTTGCATTAACAAATATTTCTTATGCGGATTGCACAGATGAGGAGATAGACGCAAAAGCTCGATTTATTATCGACAAGACCATAATGGGTCAAATATCATCAAGTGACATGGACGACATTGTTAATCAGGCCGATGAAGCGGCTTTGCTGGCTTATGCGGGCAAATTGAACGAAGCTTGCCAGAAGTATGATGATATCATCGTAAGATACAACTTAAACAAATAAACTACTTAATAGCGGCTCACCCAATTTAATTATATAAAAATGAAGATCATGCAGGAAAACAGTTTTAGTTTAAACTTTGTCACTTATTATTTTAGAAGCACTTTACCCAGTTATTAGAGGTAAGGATTAGAGGATGCCTAAGCAATTCTGAGCACCTCTTAAACTTTTAAAATTTCTCTGATTAAACTGGTGAGACGCTCGTTTGACATCGCTCGACTATTATAGATTTGATGAATGAAAGATATCGTGCATCCTCTAGGATTTACTCATCGAAACAACGAATCATTTTAATTCGATGCAAACAGGCAATTGCAACGAACTGCCTGTTTTTATGTTTAACATGAATGTTAAAAAAGAAAAACCGCTTAAATCTTAGTTGTTAAAATTTATTTTTCAAAGAAATTTTTTGGATGGGAATGCAAATATCCGTCAGAAGTTCTGGTTCTGGGGTGGACATAGGGGTGTTTAAATAAATTTCCAAACATGGTCTTTTATCATCGGGCATGTAGCCACTTGTTGGTACCCAAGTTCCCATCATTTCTTGAAAGATTTCCCCAATTTGTTTATAAGAACCTTGATGGCGAGTAATCGCCCATAACCCAGCGGGGAATTTAATGATTTGGACAAGTTTTTCCTTTTTTAAATTTGTATCTTTTGGCATGGAAATAGCTGCATCAAAACGTAATTGATGGGCTGGAACCACGGTTGGGTCATCCCATGAAAAACCATACATATTTGGCATGGGGTGCAGTAGTCCGTTTGAGCCTGCCCAGGCAAATAATTGCTTATAGGTATCGCCAACTTCGTGATAGGGTCCAATATGGCGAATATAGGCAATGGGGTGTTCTTTGATTTCTTCGATTCGTACTTTCATGGTGGTCTCTCCGATAATAGGTTGTAATTCTAGTTTTAATGGGGAAAATTCAACCGGACAGCATAGGAAGCATGGGTTTGAAAATCTGCCATTGCTTTTCCTATGGTTACTTTGATGGGTTAAAGTAAAATGCTTTTTGAAAGCCCGACTGAATGATTCAACATTCTCATAACCAACTTCAAAAGTAGCTTCGGTTACATCCAGTTTTTGCTGCATAAGCATGTAATAAGCATATTCCAAACGGATGCGCCGGGTTAGGTCGGCAACCGTTTCTCCTGTCAATCCCCGAAAAATCCGATGAAAATGAAAAGGTGAAAAACAGGCAATCTTGGCCAGCGTTTCCAAAGAAACGGATTGATCAAGATGCTGGCAAATATATTCTAAAGAACGCTGGATGCGATCAATATATATTTGCGTTGTACCAGTTTTTATTCTCATGATTTCCCGTGTTTTTCGACCAGTAGGTTGAACTATTTCTCCTTGGTGTGGCAGATGATAGCTAGTTTTTTATCAAGCTGCTTGACTAAACTTGCTATTTTTGTTGATCAGTTAGTTTCTTTATTCTTAATGATCAAAAGTTCAACTGGGGAAGTGTTTCTTTCTTCTTTTCTTGATAGACTTGAAAGAAAATGTGATTATTGGTCGATTAGTAACGGCAGGAATAAGATCAGAAACATTTTAAAGGGCAAATAAACTATTTATCCATCTATTATATAAGGGTTTTTTATTCCTAATAATCATAATAAAATATTATTAGAAACTTATTGACAGGGGGTATCTTCAGCTTATAACCGTAACCCGTTGCCAGTGTTTATGGTAATGATATTTGGCCGCTTTACGAAGCAGCCGATGTTATATGACAGGTGAGAGAGGAAGGAATGTTAGGGGTTAGCTGTAACTATTGCTGTGGGACGTGAGTCTTGTGGTGATGGGGATGGTTAGCCAGGCTGGCTGAGGGGAGTTGGTATAACTTAGTTGGCGAAGTTTGTGTTGATGGAGTGGCCTTAAGGGTTGCGGATTGATGTGGGCGAAGGTGACAGACCGGAATACGTGAAGTATAGAAAAGAAGGTTAACCTTGGCTATTGCTGGATTGAGCTTAAGTTTAGACTTAAGAGGAATTTTGGCGATGGCTGAGAGTTTACGAAGAAGAAAGAAATGAGTTGAGGGATTAAGTGTGACTGTTTTGAATTGAGCGGGGAGTGATCTCTGTGCGAGGAGAAGCGGTTGCGATCAAGCGCGAATAAGAGCATTTGGTGGATGCCTTGGCACTAAGAGGCGAAGAAGGACGTGATACGCTGCGATAAGCTACGGGGAGGTGCGAATGACCAGTGATCCGTGGATGTCCGAATGGGGGAACCCAACCCTTAGGGGTTATCACAAACTGAATACATAGGTTTGTGAAGCGAACCCGGTGAACTGAAACATCTCAGTAACTGGAGGAAAAGAAATCAACCGAGACTCCGCGAGTAGTGGCGAGCGAAAGCGGAAGAGGCCAGTGGTTATAATGTAAGAACCGGAAATGTCTGGAAAGGCAAGCGAGAAAGGGTGATAGCCCCGTACGGGTGAAAGCAATATAATCCTTGAGTAAGGCCGGGACACGTGAAATCCTGTTTGAACATGGGGGCCCACCCTCCAAGGCTAAATACTCTTAGTGACCGATAGTGAACAAGTACCGTGAGGGAAAGGTGAAAAGCACCCCGATGAGGGGAATGAAATAGACCTGAAACCGAATGCTTACAAGCAGTAGGAGCCATCATGACCTTCGGGTTGTGTGTGGTGACTGCGTACCTTTTGTATAATGGGTCAGCGAGTTAGTCTCACGAGCGAGCTTAAGCCGATAGGTGTAGGCGTAGCGAAAGCGAGTCTGAATAGGGCGATAGTTCGTGGGATTAGACCCGAAACCAAGTGATCTAGCCATGGGCAGGTTGAAGGATGGGTAACACTATCTGGAGGACCGAACCCACGTCTGTTGAAAAGACGGGGATGACCTGTGGTTAGGGGTGAAAGGCTAATCAAACTTGGAAATAGCTGGTTCTCCGCGATATCTATTTAGGTAGAGCGTTGATGGATTACCACTGGGGGTAGAGCACTGGATGGGCTAGGGGAGCGCGAGCTTTACCAAACCTAACCAAACTCCGAATACCGGTGAGTAGAAGTCAATAGGCAGACCATGGGTGCTAAGGTCCGTGGTCGTGAGGGGAAGAGCCCAGACCGCCATCTAAGGTCCCTAAATCATGGCTAAGTTGGAAAGGATGTGGGAAGACCAAGACAATCAGGAAGTTGGCTTAGAAGCAGCCATCTTTTAAAGAAAGCGTAATAGCTCACTGATCTAGAAAGTCGTCCTGCGCCGAAAATGTATCGGGATTAAGCCATGTACCGAAGCTGCGGGTTTGTGAAACACGGGAGTGTCCACAAGCGGTAGCGGAGCGTTCCGTAGGCCTGTGAAGGTGTTCCGTGAGGAATGCTGGAGGTATCGGAAGTGAGAATGCTGACACGAGTAGCGATAAAAGTGTGAGAAACACTTTCGCCGTAAGTCAAGGGTTCCTGCGCAAGGTTAATCCGCGCAGGGTGAGCCGGTCCCTAAGGTGAGGCCGACAGGCGTAATCGATGGGAACCTGGTTAATATTCCAGGGCCTGCTAGAAGTGACGGATGCTGTAAATTGTTCTTGCCGGATGGAAGTGGTGAGGGCTGTGAAGGTGTCCCAGGAAATAACTCTAGCGTATAGACCGTACCCCAAACCGACACAGGTGGACTGGTAGAGTATACCAAGGCGCTTGAGAGAATGATGTTGAAGGAACTCGGCAAATTGCCCTTGTAACTTCGGAAGAAGAGGGCCCATTTGTGGGGAACCATGAATAGGGGGCACATAATTGGGGGTAGCGACTGTTTAACAAAAACACAGGACTCTGCGAAGCCGGAAGGCGACGTATAGGGTCTGACGCCTGCCCGGTGCCGGAAGGTTAAGAGGAGGAGTGCAAGCTCTGAATTGAAGCCCCGGTAAACGGCGGCCGTAACTATAACGGTCCTAAGGTAGCGAAATTCCTTGTCGGGTAAGTTCCGACCTGCACGAATGGCGTAACGACTTCCCCACTGTCTCCAACATCAACTCAGCGAAACTGGATTCTTCGTGAAGATACGGAGTACCCGCGGCTAGACGGAAAGACCCCATGCACCTTTACTATAGCTTTGCAGTGGTATTAGGGAAGAGATGTGTAGGATAGGCGGGAGCCGATGAAGCGCTGGCGCTAGCTAGTGTGGAGGCGCCCTTGAAATACCGCCCTTTTGTTCTCTGATATCTAACCGAGCCTCAAAAACGGGGGCCGGGACCCTGCATGGTGGGTAGTTTGACTGGGGCGGTCGCCTCCCAAAAGGTAACGGAGGCGCGCGATGGTGGGGCTCAGGTTGGTCCGGAAATCAACCGCTGAGTGCAATGGCACAAGCCCGCCTGACTGCGAGACTGACAAGTCGAGCAGAGACGAAAGTCGGCCATAGTGATCCGGTGACTCTGTGTGGAAGGGTCATCGCTCAACGAATAAAAGGTACTCCGGGGATAACAGGCTGATCTCCCCAAGAGTCCATATCGACGGGGAGGTTTGGCACCTCGATGTCGGCTCATCACATCCTGGGGCTGGAGCAGGTCCCAAGGGTATGGCTGTTCGCCATTTAAAGTGGTACGTGAGCTGGGTTCAGAACGTCGTGAGACAGTTCGGTCCCTATCTACCGTGGGTGTTTGGAGAATTGAGAGGATCTGTCCCTAGTACGAGAGGACTGGGATGGACGTACCTCTGGTGTATCGGTTGTCGCGCCAGCGGCATCGCCGAGTAGCTAAGTACGGACGGGATAACTGCTGAACGCATCTAAGCGGGAAACCCACCTCGAAATAAGTTCTCCTATGAAGGCCGTGGTAGACCACCACGTTAATAGGCCGGAAGTGGAAGTGCCGTAAGGCATGTAGCTAACCGGTACTAATCGCCTCATTGGCTTATCGCATCTTTGCTGATCCGCGCACAGAGATCAAACTCTGTTGGATCAAAGAAAAACAGTTACACGGATACCCCAACTTCTTATCTGTTCTATAACTTCACGCATGATGTGTTGACGAAACCTGGTGGTTATAGCGAGGAGCCTACACCCGATCCCATCCCGAACTCGGCCGTGAACATCCTCCGCGCCCATGGTACTGTGTCTTAAGGCACGGGAGAGTCGGTCACTGCCAGGTCCCGTCAACACATCATATCCTCCCTCACCTCCATATAATCCCCACAACACCCCAACACACATACCCTAACGCGGGGTGGAGCAGCCCGGTAGCTCGTCAGGCTCATAACCTGAAGGCCGCAGGTTCAAATCCTGCCCCCGCAACCATCTAAAATATCCCCATTTTATACATAATCCTCAAGCAACCATCTTCAGTCGTTGCTACTAGGAACAGGGTTTCTTATTGGTAAAAGCCTGGATTTCAGAAACTTACTTTAATTTTAATCAATCTACTTAATTACCGCATAACAATAATTTGAATGAATGATATTCTAAGAGGAGGTTGAATTGCTACGAGCAAATAGCCTTGGTTGATATAAATGACAAATAAAGCCATTGATGAGGAAGTAAGGGCTGTATAAAAATTAAATTTGATAAAGATGATATATTACCAAATTGAGCTAGTAATAGCCCAGAAAGGGCATAGCTGCTAATACAGCAGCAAAAAAATCCCTATGGTTTTTCCTACATCATTAACAGGAATGAATTCTAATCTTTTTGTTCTTAACCATACAGTAAAACCGTTACGTGCTGCCATAAACAATGAAAATAAAATGATAAATGAATATACTGAGGTGACTAATCCTATTAAGAGAGCACTGATAACCAAAATAAGTCCACTAAAGACTGCAAGCAGATTTAAACTTGTTTTTTTTAAAATTAATGGCAAGGTCCACAGACAGACCAGGCTAACAATTGCAGCAACTGATAAAGTAATAGCAACATAATCTTTTTCTACATTAAAAATATCTACAATGAGAGCGGGCATAGTTGCTAAATACAACCCTTCTACAATATTAAGGCATATTGTTAAAAGAATTATACATTTTAATGCGCGACTCTTATAAATAATACTAAATCCTTGTAATAAATTGCGTAGTTGAGCCTTTGGTTTATTTTGCAACTGATTTGTGGAATCTTCATTATTATTGGGAAAGAATTTTCTAAGTAAAAAGGAATTAAGAAAGAAAATACTTGTACATATAACAATAATTAGTTCGAAAGATATTCTCGATATCAAAATTGTTCCTATAGCTGGCCCTAAGATTGAAGAGAGTTGAATAATAATTTGAGCTCTTGCTTGCAAAATTGGAACTTGGTTTGCATGTGTTTTTTTAGTTGCTATTAATCGCTCTAGCGCCAGCCATGAGTGTGCACTGACAAGAGCTAAAACCAGCCACCGTTACCATTACTAAGTAATTATCAGAAACAAAAATATGCTAAAATGACAACACTGCTCTAATATATTCAACAAAAATTAATTGATATTTTAAGCTATAGCGATCGATCAGAAAACCCAGAAATGGAAGAAAAATAACTCTCGGAGTCCATTCAATAAAAAAGCTAACCCAGAAAGAGTAATATTTTGTTTTAATATAAATAATTAAAGGTACAAGATAAAATATAACTTGTTCACATAACAAAGATAAAAAGCGAATTGTTAAGAACGGGCTTAGTTCATCTCTTTTTAACCAAGTCATTTTTAGCTTTCTTATAGAGTTAGAATTTGAGTTAATGCTAAATAAAAGGTCTTTAGAATTTCATTTTATGGCTAACAATGTTTTTCGTAAAAATAATGGTGTATTACCAGTTTTTCCTTTGATTAAATCAAAAATGACAGTAAATATTCTTCTTTTAGACCGTTTCTTGCCAATCAAATCTTATTTTCTTAGTAGCTTGCTCCGCAAGTTGTGCAGCTTCTTGAACTGAATTTGCTGAAGTAATAATATGAGCCACTCTATCCCTATTAGAAACCATTACTAATATAATTAATTATCTCTAAGGTTCGGTATATTTTACTTCGAACCTAGGGCAGTGATTTGACTTCTTCAAGACCTTGAATGTCTATTAGTTTGCCTTTATTAGAGTTCGGTATAAAAACCATAGCGGCTCCTTTGTTATGCTTTTTACTAAAGGTCTTTTCTTTCCAAGTAGAGCCAAAATATTTGCTTCTATCATATCAGCGCCATAAGCTAATTTAATAAGTTCTGGGATGCGGTCTCCGGCAATTCGAGGATTAATTTCCACAATACGTGGGCCATTACGATCGGCACGAACTTTACATGAGCTGCACCCCACGTTAATCCTATCTTTTTCAAAGCCTTAATAACTATCTTAGAAATCTGATCAGCCAGATCCACGGAAATATCTGCCGGAAAATCATGCCCTATTTCCACAAAATATGGGGGTGGTCCAAGATGTTTTTTAGTTATTCCGATGATCAAACTATCCATGATTTCTACAGAAAATTCCGGTCCATCAATATATTCTTCAATCAAAATAGAGGGTTCTAAAGTTATATGCATATAAGAGCCAAGCCCAAAAATTAAATCCGCTTGCTCCTTAACCTCCCCAGCATTCTTACATAAACGCACAAAAGCGCTTCCTGTTAAGCTGGTGGGTTTAACAACAACCGGATAATGATCTCATCGGAAGCTTTTAACCGCTTCATTTGTTGAAGTCACTGTTCTATTTTTTGGGTTCACGTCAGAAAATTCATTAAGGATTTTGCGCATAGAGCTTTCGTCCGACAAACGGCCACGGATTCCGGTTTGGCCCTGGAAGGCCTAGCTTCTTAGCTGCTTGTGCTGCTACCAGTGTGAATATTCATAAACTGATCCAACTGCATATAAATCAAAGTTCTTTAGGTCGCTACAACAATCAATCACTTCTTGAAACTAGAAGTATTACAAGTGATTATTCTTGGCGTCTAATTCTTTTATAAGCTTCCTGAATAACCGTAGGTAGGTTTTGTGAGTCAATAACAAAATAATTGGTTTTATATCTAAATTATTAAGAATTTTCACCGCTGCTTCGCCTGCTCCAGTTCTAGGAGATCCCACTAAGACCGCAATTTTCTGTTTAGAGTTGTTAACCATTTTATCTTTCCCTTCACACCTGAACAATAGGTCCCTTTTATTATAATAGTTCTGGATTGATATCATCAAACCCTTTATAGAATTGGGTCGGCTTACATAAACCTTCAAATTTGTTGTTCCATTCTCCGATTCCAATAAACTCTAACTTAAGATTGTTCGCTACCTTTGCATCCCATACACCGTCACCAATGGAAATGATCCGCCCAAATTGGGTATCACCAAATTTTTTTTTGGACCGTTCTATCGCATTCAAAACAATCTCTTCACGCGTTAAATATTCACTGGCAGATGATAAAAGTGTTTGATTGATTTTTTATTTAGAAAATTGAGTTTCAGAGGCAATTAAACGCATGGCGCCAGTGGCAAATGCAAAGGCAAATTTTTCTTGCTTGCTATTAACCATGTCTAAAAATTCGTTCGCCCCGGTAATTGGGCTAACTTTATAATTTGGTAAATTATTAACGTAAAATTGATGCAACAAAACATCAAACTTTTTTACTTCTACAGGTAAAGCTTGTCTATTGAAATTCTGCAAAAATAATTCATGCAAAATCCACAGTCCAAGGTGATGTTTATAAGAACCCCAATTTTTATTTATATAAGAAAATTAAAATTCTCTAAAGCTTCTTAACAAAGCATTTTGATGAGCATTAACTGTATCTAGGAGAGTTCCATCGATATCCAAAAATAATTAATGTTTTCACTGAATCTTTCTTTTCATACGTATAAAGTGCGGAAGCCTACAAGAATATAATAGGCAGATAAACAAATAATTAATCCAACCAGACCCTTCAAAGCCCAACCCTTAAGTTTAGGTATCTGTATGGGGCCACTTGAAGAAGCAACAAGGATGATTGTCACTAATAAAATTATTCTAAAACGTTAGAGTAATTTCTTTAATAAAAAATTATACTAACAACAATAGGACAGTAGAAAATAAGTAATCCTTGGAAAGAAGCCGCTATTTAGTTAAACCAAACACATTTATAATTGGCTAACCTTATAGCATCCGACATAATTCAATAAACCTAGCCGGTATAAATATTCATAAGGGCCAACCGCACCAGCCGCCAATAACTAAAGTTGGTCCTATTCCACTATGGATAAGATCAGCTAAAGAATCAAGTTGGCCGCCCATGGCAGATGATTGTGATGTAAGATTTTCTGTCGTTCTAGCAATAATCCCGTCAAATATATCACATAGGACAGTCATAATAATGCTGTGAAGGCCTAACAGTGTCGCATAACCCTATTATTGACAGAAGATAAATACCCGTTAGGCCTAAACATAGACCCACTAATATGCAGAGGTTTCCTAAATCTTTTATGCGTTTAAGGATGACTTAATTATCTAATACACTCTTCAATTATTTTTCATCGAATTTACTACTTAAGATTTTCATCAGGGTCCTGCTAGCAATTCTGAGCCACATTGTTTCGAAGTCTGTTAAAGATTTTCCTGAACAATCTTTAACTAATATTTTATGATCAATTAATAGCTTTTCTGTCATTTCCATTTTGCAGTGCCTAATGAATTGGCCAAAACTGACAGAAAATATAGTTTGTAATTCGGTTGGAAAAACCCTTAGTTCCGGAATTACCTGTAGATGTTGGTGTAATAAAACTCAGTATTATTTCTAAAGAAAGTTAAACAGCTGGCTTTATATTCTTTCTGATAACTTGACAAATTCCGTATAAATTTTTCTCCAAACCCAATAATGTCTCCATATAGGAAGTTTGTTTCATGCATAAGTGCCAGAAAACCTAGATTAGAGGTTAATAAATAACCCAACTGAATTCCCTCCCAATCCCATGTTTTACTTAAGCTCTTCACAATAACTAGATTATTAAACGATGTAACATATTTAGTTAAACTTTGCTGCTCGGGGTTGACATGAAGTCTACAAAAGATTCATCAATAATAAAGGATAATATCGTGATCTCTTAGTGCCCTCCTAGGTGTAAATAAGTTACGATTTAGGTATAGAATTACTCCGTAGGATTATTAGGGAAACAATAATTAAGGGTTCAGGTTTTCTACTAAGGCTTTATTTACAAAACTTTCCATATCAAGCTCAAAATTTCTCTCAGAAGAAGCGGGAAATCTGATTAACTGACCAGTAGCT
>JADKIX010000012.1 GCA_016722635.1 Rhodospirillaceae bacterium
GGCAAACCCATATATTGAATTGGCTTGTTAGCACACGCACGGCGTAAATTCTTCGATTTGCACAAGGCAAATGACAGTCCGATGGCTTTTGCAGCGTTACAACGCATTGGAAACCTGTTATGCAATTGAAGCAGAAGGTAAAGACCTGACTATCGAAGACCGTCAACAACTACGAGAAGAAAAAAAGCCTGCCCGAGTTGAAAGCATTACATGGCTGGCTGGTGCAAAACCCGCGCTCAAACAGCTAATGGCGGTGGCTCCGCCAAAGCCTTGGATTACACACTGAAACGTTGGGCCAGCTTGATTCGCTATCCGCAGATTTTCCACCTGCCAATTGACAACAATCCCGCAGAAAACGTCATTCGACCCATCGCGATTGGTAAAAAGAACTGGTTGTTCATCGGCTCTGAACGTGCCGGTCAACGTGCAGCAACCATTCAAACTTTATTCGGCACGGCCCAACTCAACGGCCTGAACCCTTCTGCCTGGCTTAAAGATACGCTCATCAAACTACCCACTTGGCCTAATAGTCGAATTGACGTACCGTTGCCGTTGTCACCTGAGTTTATTGGAAACGCTAAAGCAGATGAATTGATAGAGATAGATGGTGGCGTTGGACGCTTACTCCGTACTCTGCTCAAGGGCGTTGTTATCAACCGATCCAACCCAGTGTGTGACGGCAGATATCACGTATGTACCGATGAAAGTGTTTTGGTTATCTCGTTGCCATCATGGATTGGCACTAAGGCAAAGTGCTGAGCTGGCGTTTATCCAACACACTGGATGCCGATTTTTGTATCCAAGCTCTGGAAGCTGCCATATCCAGGACTACGGTGCTGCCCGGAGATATTCAACACCGATCAAGGCGCTCAATTTACCGCAGAAGCATGATTTGCATCTCGAAAAACTACGGCATTCAGATCAGCATGGATGGCAAAGGCCGCTATCATGATAATATTTTTATCGAACGGCTATGGCGTACAGTTGCTATGAGCTCTTATACACCAGAGCATTCAGTAACTTGAAGGAGCGGGCAAAACCCTGACTCAGTGGTTTGATTGGTATAATCAGGAGCGTTTTCACCTGTAAATCTTGATAAACCAAACACCGAATGAAGTTTATTGGCTTTACACAACAATTCATCAGGCTGCCTGAGCTTGATTAACCCGCCTTGTCAGAGCTTAACTTTGCTTTCAGGTTGTACAGGTTAATGGCGCCACTTCAGAAGGACATGAGCCAGATATCAAATTTATTGTTTTTCTATATCTAAGAAAGATTGTCCCACCTCTTCTTCATAGTCGGAAATAATATTCATTAAAATAATATGATTCAAAGTAGGTTTTAACGTCAATAGGGAACTCGTAATTTGACATGTTTAAAGAAAGTTGTGCATGTGTTGGACTGGTCATCCCAGAGTTACTCTGTCCTACAAGTAGGATATCCTCTTTAGCTTCACACATAAACCTAATCTATTTCTTGTACTCCTTTAGGAGCCAGAGGGTATGTTTGACTTGCCCATCTATAGTTAAGGACGCATATGATCAAGTCCAAATATCTTTTCAATGGCTACAAAATTAGGTTGTGGATGATGAGGAAAGATGGTGGACGCCCAACCATAGTGTTCAGCGAATCCTTTCCCATATTTCTCGATTAAAGAATCATATTCGCTCTTACATTCATTACCCCTTCTTAGAAAATCAACAACTTGCAAACGAATTGCATATTTATTGGAGCTCTCGCATCCCATTATATGAATCGACGATATCATGAAAATAAAACCTTTCAGCACATTCCCGACCGTATTTTTGCTATAAATCGAGCTGCACATTTACCTCGTGCAAAGCTCGCCAACGAGCATGTGCTGCATCAGCAAAACCCGACTTGAGCAGGCATAAAATCCCTGGAGATATATGACACGCTCTCGCATGACAGTCTTACAATAAGATCGAAAACTAAATCATCATTTTTTTACCGCTTCATGCCTATATGAGTTCATCAAGTCACCTGGGTAGTGCAAAACTGACGCGTTCGAACTTGTCTCGCATTAACGAAGACAAACCCTATGCTTTGTATGAAGCGCTGGCTGGGAAATTGCTGAATCGTTGCCAAGGGATGGCGCCCGGTCACAAATTTCGTTTTAAGAATCCGCTTTATTCCCTGGATGCATCTACCATAGACCTTTTTGCTCATCCGTCTTTCCATGGGCAAGCTTTCGTTCAGATCAAAGCGTGCCATCAAGCTTCAGCGTCGGATTGAATCACGATGGCTATCTTCTCGAGTTTGTCACCATCACAGAAGGTAAGACCAGTGATGTTGAAATGGGCCGAGCACTGGTGCCTCCACTGTGGCAGCATTGTAGTCGTCGATAGGTTACAACGATTATGATTGGTATAACCAACTGACAGAGAAAGGCATATTCTTTGTTACACGCCTCAAAGCCAATGCGAAGTACAGAGTGATCAATCGCCAACCGGTTTTGAAGAACAAAGGCCTGACCAGCAATCAAACTATCAGGCTTAAGCAAGTATCCAGGCAGCAAAGAAATGTCCCAGTCGATTTCGCTGTCGGTTATCGGGATATCGATACCGGTAAACATTACATTTTTCTGACCAACAATTTTAAACTCGCCGCCAGAACCATTGCTGATATCTATAAGGCACGCTGGCAAGTGGAATTGTTCTTCAAATGGATCAAACAAAATCTGAAGATTAAGTCTTTTATTGGAACGAGCAAAAATGCTGTGATGACACAGATCTGGATTGCTATGTGTGTGTACCTGCTTATGGCTTTCATAAAATTTCAGTCAAGGATGAACAAAACCATGCAGCAGATCTTACGGTTACTGCAGCTCAATTTATTTGAAAAACGACTTGATGGCTTATTACGAGCAGATCCGCATAACCTGAATCACCCCTCTCATATTCAGATGTCTCTACTTTGAAAGTTAACGACAGCAGGACAAGGAGTTATTAAACCCTTCTCCGATTTCAGTACATATTACGATGTGAGTTTCTAAGGTATCAAATGCTTTTTTCCATCGTTTTATATTTCTTTGCTCAAACTCATTTGTTAATTTCCGTCTTTCATCAAGCATTTCTTGGCTTGATTCAATTAGAGAATCCTTGGTTAGCTTAATAGCTGTGGCAGTTACATTAGAAATAATATCTTCGAAATCGAGCTTATCTCCTATTTCAGGATTAGCCTCAATAATCTCAGTTAGAGTTTTAATTAATTTATTATCAAAAGTATCCACTTTGATTTATCAATTATTGATAACGCTCAATATAAATTCGTGTTGTAGTATGGAAAAGTCAGTCGCGCAACGATTTAATGAATTCATCTGGCGATACTCCGGCTTGCTTAAGTACGCCACTCAATGTTCCAACTTTTAGCTCGCGATGATTGGGTACGACACAGCCAGAAGAACCCCTTCGAAGAACGATATGGCTGCCTCGTTGACGTACTATGGTAAAACCCAGGCGTTCAAACGCTCTAATCGCTTCTGCCGCTGAGATAACGGGCAATTTAGGCATGCTCAGCTACTTGAAAGGTTGTCAGCAGTGAACGAGTAGATATGGTCATTGGAAATTCTTCAAGGTAGAGTTCCGTTGCTTCAGCCAAATTAGCCAGAGCTTCTTCAACTGTGTCGCCTTGCGTGGTCGTTCCGGTTTCAGGATTGAAGGCAACATAGCCACCTTCTGGTGCTGGCGTTAGTACGGCTGAAAGCTCCATGATTTTATTCCCTTAAGATTGTTTTAAAGATTATACCTCACAGAATCAAAATCAAATTCTGTTTGGCAATAAAGGGAAGTTACGATAAAGGAAAACCGCATTAGGATCGGGCAGCATGCTCCCCTTTCGGTGCATACCTTCGCGCCGGTCGGCGGCGCGACCCTTGAACGCTGAAAATTAGTTTAAAAGATATTTTGATTTTGAATTGTGGCGATAATAATAAAAGGAATGTATTTAGCCGATGGGGTAATAGGTGCGGTCTCGAGTCCCCTGCGATTGTTGGCTTTATTGCCTTTCTACAGTTGCAAAGTGTTACATTAGTCATACGGCTAATTGACAATCATCGCTTTTCAACGACAACAGTAAAAAGAAGGGGAATTCTATGAAGAAAACAAAAATTGCTGGTACACGTATAGTTTTATAAAATGTTGTTCAACTGAAACATTTTAAGATTTGGGAGTAAGCAATAAGCGGCTTGGACATTTCCTATCGACCTATGGTACATTAACACTGTTTAATTATCGCATTTTTTTATGTTATTTATTCCTTTAAAGAACCATCCACCATAATTACAGCCGCCTGACAGGTATCAGGAACAATATTTAAACGTTGCGCCTGATGCCCATAACAAACGCAATTTGTCTTATTAGCAACGCAAGCCGCAACCTGTGACCAATCGACCGCATCAGATAGCATTGAGAGCGATTGTTTAGTGCTCGGTAATGCTACGCAGGTTGAGACACATTCATTGGGCTTGCTGGCGGCGTATCACCCCCCTGCTTCGCTATTGTTTTTTTTTCAGTTTCAGTCGATGCCATTGGAGACTCAAGCCGCTCGGTTACACGGCCATAAGTGAACATCGCCATAGCTGGCACTGCAAATAGCAGAAAAATAGCCGCATAGACCATTTTAGGTATCGCCCGCTTTGGTTTTTCCACATGCAGACTTGCTGAGTAATACAGCGGAATGCCTTGATAAGCCGGTACGGTTCTTAACTGCATTCTGCTTGTTGGTCTTGAGTTTGGATTGACGCAGTACTCCGGCCATTCATAGCTTTTTGATCCTGACCATTCCTGGCTTAAATGGATATGCCGATCGGCATTTTCCAAAACAAACGGATGCACGAACTTCGGTGATTGGGTAATGACCAGGAAATCCAGGCCGTGCTTTCTGTGCTGGCTTAGGTATTTGATATATTCGGAGGGTCTTTCAGGTCAACCGCCGGCCATGGATAAGCAGCTTCATCCACTACAATAAGACTACCTTCCAAGATGTTGTTTAGTTTTTGCTTTCCTTCCGGTTCTTCCGGGTCTAGGGGTGTGCGTTCTGCCCAGGTATTTAGCTTCTGAATGGATAGCTTGATGTGCATTAGCTTTAAGTCAGGTACACCGCAAACATACACAACACGCCCCGCTTCCACCGCTGGCTTAATATGGCTCCATACCGCGTGATTGGTTTTGCCACAGCCCGGCGTAGCCGTTAAAACGATAATCGTCATTTTGGGATCACTCCGAGTTTAGACATCAACATGAAAGTAGCCCTGAACGTGATGGCACCGGCGATCATGCCGAGCGCCTGGCCAATGCCAGAGAGTCCGGCGATTTGCAGCGCGAAGGCTGGAATATTGTTGTAATGGCCTTGCGCCAAGGTTAGAAGCTGCTGCAGAACAACACCGACCGCACCATAACTGATAAGGCCGACACCTACGCCCATCAAAGCGCGTACAGCAAGGAAACCAACGCCAGCAGAGAGAAATGCACCTAAAGGAATTAAGATATTGAACATGGTTTTTTAAGTGGCAGAGCCGCCACGAACCCCCGCGATAATGTAGACACTGATAATTGATGCTAATAGAAGCGTGAAAGGGTTAATCATTTCCGCTGTGTCACAAACTGGCTGTGTTGGAATGGTGAAAGAATGATTGGTTAGTGATACGTCGATATTGGGCGGACAAGTGCCAGAACCCCAACTATCTGAACTGAAGGTATTGGGGACACTATAAGTTTGTAATGTTGCTTCGGGTACGGTGTCGAATGATATGGTGAATTGTGACGGCTCTTTTTCTTGTGGCTGAGAGCTGTAGCTGGTATTGGTGGTGCTGCTTATCTGCGTGTTGTTGGTGTCATATTTAATCGTGGTCTTAGTTTCCTTGATGATGACACGGCCGGGATTATCAGAGGTTCCAGCGTCTACGGCTTCAATTTCGGTAGTGGTATCTTCGCGCCCTGTGATATTGCCGCTTGAATCCTTGGTAGGTACGGAATCAAGGCCGAGCTGTTTTTTCTGGTTGGGCGTTAAGGTGGGTATGCCGGTTGGAATATCCGCGCCCTTCTCATTCAGTTCAGGTACAAAGCGCTGATCATTCAGCAATGATTGCTTGGAATCCCAATCGGAGGCAGTTGGAACACGACTTTCAGCATTACCTTGAAGAGCACATAGAGTGCCATTGAATACATAGTTATCAGGGCAACCAGCCGAACGGGGAGAATAACCAGAAATATAAGTAGGATTACCATTAGCATCCTTATAATGACAATCATAATAATTATCTTGTCCATTGTAAGGCGCAGGGTTAGCAGAATATGCGCCGTTATAATGGACTTTCACAGCAGCATTACATGCTATTTCAGGGCTAGGATAATAACCTTCTGTAATTTCTATGCAAATTCTTCATCTCATGATTTTTTAAATCATTGACCTCAGCTGCTTTTGAAATAAAATTATTGTAACTTTGAAAATTCGGACCTATGAGAGTAGAGTAAATACTTTCTTTTCCATACTTACCTCCTCAATTACATTTTTTTCAAACCAGGAAATAGCTTTTCATGTATTTCTTGCAAGAGGTAGATTTCTTTTATAACCTCGATAGGAAACCCTTGTCTGCTGCGATCTTTATCAACAACAAGTAGCTTATTGATGTATAGATAAATTTCTTTATAGCCCCAATGCAATTTAATCATTTCGGAGATCTTGGGATAATTAATATCAAGCAGTGATTCCTCATCACCCAATAGTGCTTTAAATTCCTTAATTGAATTTTTTAGTGACATATCGTATAACCCTTTTGGCTTTAAGCAGAGAAATTGATCTATCGTTTATCATCGTAGAAAATAATTTCGTAATCTGAAATTCTTATGTTTCATATTACGGATGTTTTTTTAAAAGATTCAATATATCTGAGTCAACAATAATGATATAAATCATGATTATAAAAATAGATGGATGTATTAATTGCACACATAACCGAATTCTATTTTAACGATCTTCGTGATAATCTCTATCGTCTATCGTGAAAAATATATAGTAATCAAATTCAAATCCATGGCAGTTTCCTAAGAAACAATCTCTATCATTTTTAGAAAATTCATATGAAATCTGAAGCACTTAAAAAAACCAAAGTTTTATTTGTCTGCATGGGCAATATCTGCCGATCACCCACAGCCGATGCTGTATTCAGACATTTTGTGAAAGAATCGGGGTTGATCATATGATTGAAGTTGATTCTGCGGGCACTCATGCTTATCACATTGGCAATCCCCGGATCAACGCGCCCAGCACACTGCTTTGAAACGTGGTTATCAAATGCACGATTTGCGTGCACGTGCCGTTCAAGCCAGCGATTTTGAAGAGTTCGACTATATTCTTGCGATGGACAAAGAGAATCTTAGTTTATTGCAACAAAAGAGCCCTCAACAGCACCTGAGCAAGATTCAGTTATTCATGCAATATAGCAAAAGCGCCAATTCCAATGCAGAGGTGCCCGACCCCTATTTTGGTGGACACGAAGGTTTCGAACTGGTATTGAATATGGTTGAAGAAGCCAGTCATGGGCTCCTTGCGCATCTATGCAACAATAAAAAGGAAATGTTCTAATGAAAACAAGAGCTGCTGTTGCCTGGAAGGCCGGTGAACCCTTAACAATAGAAGACGTTGATCTGGAAGGTCCGAAATCTGGTGAAGTATTGGTCGAAATCAAAGCGACCGGTATTTGTCACACTGACTATTACACACTTTCAGGTGCGGATCCGGAAGGTTTGTTTCCAGCCATTCTGGGTCACGAAGGCGCTGGCGTGGTGGTTGATGTCGGTCCCGATGTAAAATCCTTACGTAAAGGTGACCATGTCATTCCTTTGTACACCCCGGAATGCCGGGAATGCAAGTTTTGTCTTTCGCAAAAAACCAATCTGTGCCAAGCCATCCGCAGTACGCAGGGGCGTGGCGTAATGCCGGACAACACATCGCGGTTTTCTCTGGATGGAAAACCATTACTGCATTACATGGGAACATCCACTTTCGCAAATTACACAGTCGTACCTGAAATAGCATTGGCAAAGATTCGTGAAGATGCCCCTTTTGATAAAGTGTGTTACATCGGCTGCGGGGTAACCACCGGCATTGGCGCGGTCATCTATACCGCCAAAGTGGAAGCTGGCAGCAATGTCGTTGTGTTTGGCCTGGGTGGAATCGGTTTGAATGTCATACAAGGTGCTCGCATGGTGGGTGCGGATAAAATTATCGGTATTGATATCAATCCCCAACGAGAAGCGATGGCGAGAAAATTTGGCATGACGCATTTCATCAACCCCAATGATGTACCCAATATTGTAGATGCGATCGTGCAACTGACGAACGGAGGCGCTGATTACAGCTTCGAGTGTATCGGCAATACCAAGGTCATGCGGCAAGCCCTGGAGTGCACGCATAAAGGCTGGGGGCGCAGCATTATTATTGGCGTAGCAGAAGCTGGCGCTGAAATTAGCACTCGCCCTTTCCAGTTGGTTACAGGGAGAAAGTGGGAAGGTTCTGCTTTTGGTGGCGCACGAGGCCGCACTGATGTGCCTAAAATTGTAGACTGGTATATGGAAGGAAAAATTGATATTGATTCACTGATCACCCATACCCTATCGCTGGATGACATCAACGAAGGTTTCCGCTTGATGAAAGCGGGCGAATCGATTCGCTCAGTCGTTATTTATTAGTGGTGATATGTTAGAAACCCGCAATCAACATGCTTGCTTTGGTGGAATACAAGGCTTTTATCAGCACCCATCGTCGATCATTGGCTTACCCATGCGATTTTCGGTTTATCAACCCCCGCAAGCCAAAGATCATGCCGTGCCAGTGCTGTTTTTCCTGGCCGGACTGACCTGCACCGAAGAAACGTTCATGATCAAAGCCGGTGCGCAGCGTTACGCAGCAGAATACGGTCTAATGTTGGTATCGATGGACACCAGCCTGCGCCAAACCGGTATCGCAGGAGAAGCGGATCATTGGGATTTCGGTGCGGGAGCTGGATTTTATCTGGATGCAACTACCGAGCCTTGGTGCAATTTTTATCGTATGGAAAGTTATATCACCCAGGAATTGCGTGGCCTCATCATCAAGCATTTTCCTGCTGATGAAAATCGCGTGGGCATCTTTGGCCATTCCATGGGTGGACACGGCGCATTGACACTGGCGCTACGCTACCCTGAATTGTATCGTTCAGTGTCGGCTTTTGCTCCTATTTGCGCACCGATGCAATGTCCATGGGGGCAAAAGGCATTTCGGAATTATCTCGGAGAAAATCAGGAAAACTGGCAGCTATATGACGCTGCTGCACTCATCAAAGATGGCCGCAGGATGCCGGATCTCCTGGTCGATCAAGGCTTGAACGATCAATTTCTGACCGAACAATTGCACCCGCATCTCCTGGAAAATGCCTGCGCTGCGGTCGGCCAGAAACTGACGTTGCATTACCATCAGGACTACGATCAGAGTTATTATTTCATCACATTTATCGGCGAGCATTTGAGCTATCACCGAGAGCAGCTTGGGTAGTCTTCCGCGTGTTATATTCCAAAAATGACCGGGGAGGGAAAATTACTTGTGTCCGGCGAACTTATTTTTAGTTTTATCTAAAATCTTTTGAATCCTATTTCCATAATTATTATGGAAAATAATCTTTATCGATTGATTGGTAAATTCCCATAATTAAATTACAATTTATCTAAATTTATTGATTAGACCTTATGAAGCGATCCCTCAAGATAGCCGCAAATACTCTTGCAAATGGTCGTTCTCGAGCTTATGTCAGCCGAGTAGCTTGGTTTGACCTAGAGCGCCTAGTTCGGGCCGCTTTCAACGAACTTTCTGAAAGCAGTGAAGAAATTGCTGAGCTCGGCAGGCTCTCCCTAACGAAGAACCAAGACTATCCTCCGTTCAATGAGTCACACTTCACTCCTGTCAACATTACAAATCAGATTCAAGTTCAAGCCGGCTGGCGCCCATTAGGTTTAAGTCATTCCACTACAGAAAATGGGGAAGCACGAGCGGAGCCTCTAGCAGAGAGTGGAGCTACTTTGTGGTTTTCGCAGGGCGCTACTGGATTTGTCACGGTGTTTCTAGCACCTTACAAATCTAAAGCTATGAGTATGAATGAAGAAAATATCATTCTTGCTCGCTACAACTGCGCCAGCAGTGTAACAGCCCTAGATGTTCAACGACATTTTGCAACATACTTTTGGTATTGCTCGATCACGAGCGTGCACGGAAATTTTGGTCTTAGTGGGTACATCTATCTCCTTTGGCTTAAATACAAGATTCTCGCTATGCTAACCAAAAGCAGCGGGTCAAATTAATTGAGCTACTTATTGCAGTAGTTGCTATCGTTGCTACTCTGTACGCTGGCGATAAGCTTTTATTAATTAAGCGTGCAATGGGTAATGCATTTCAGTGAGGAAGGATAAGCATGGCGCGCCAATCCGTTATAATTTAACAACAATACTTTTCATCACATCACCACACATTTCTATCCATCGTTTCGAAGTATGGAGTTAAGTCTAGAATTAAGAATTCTTTGTTTCTATGAAGAATTTCTCTGCGGAATCAAGGAAATTTTTTTAGAGTGGTAGTTATTTAAAATTTCCCGGCGCGCAAAATGTCCATCAATTGCGCCAACGCCTGACCACGGTGGCTAATCCGGTTTTTCTGTTCAGCGGAAAGCTCGGCTGATGTTTTGCCAAACTCGGATAGAAAGAAGTGCGGATCGTAACCAAACCCGCCCTCGCCCCGCGGCTGATCAACGATTTCACCGTACCACGATCCATCGACTATGATGGGTTGCGGGTCATCGGCATGACGCACCAAAACAATCACGCAGTAGTAATAGGCGCATCGGTTCGATTGATTTTTAAGCGTTTCAATCAGTTTCAGGTTATTGCGTTCATCGGATCTCGGCTCTCCGGCGTAGCGTGCGGAGGTAACGCCCGGCGCACCGCTCAGCGCACTGACACAGATGCCTGAATCATCCGCCAATGCCGGCAATCCTGAGCAGCGGCTGGCATGACGCGCTTTGGTCAGTGCATTTTCGACAAAGGTGACGTAAGGTTCGTCCACTTCGCCGGCATTAAAATCGGATTGCGGTACCGCTTCGATCGCCAGAGGTTCCAGCAAGGTGTTGATCTCACGCAACTTACCCTGATTATTACTTGCAATCACCAGCTTTTTCAGCTTATCCATGCTTTGCTTCCAGGGCTAGCACCTTTCTTTGTATTGCAATCAGCTCCTGAATCCCCTGTTGCGCCATATCCAGCATGATATCCAATTCTTTTCGGTTGAATGCGACCCCTTCAGCCGTGCCTTGTACTTCGACGATGCCGGAATGGCCAGTCATGACGACATTCATGTCGGTATCACATGAAGAATCTTCCACATAATCCAGATCGAGTACCGGCGTTCCTTGATGAATGCCTACGGAAATTGCTGCCACGTGATCGATGATTGGCGTGGTTTCGAGTAGTTGACGATAAATCAGTTGCTCCACAGCGTCATGCAACGCCACAAAAGCACCGGTAATACTCGCGGTTCGGGTGCCGCCATCGGCTTGGATGACATCGCAATCGATTTGTATGGTTCGTTCGCCTAATTTTCCCAAATCAACAACAGCTCGTAATGCGCGTCCAATGAGCCGTTGAATTTCCATCGTGCGTCCGGATTGTTTACCTTTCGCCGCTTCACGCTGCATACGCGAGTGCGTCGAACAAGGCAGCATGCCGTATTCGGCAGTCAGCCAGCCCTGCCCTTTGCCTTTCAGAAAAGGCGGCACTTGTTCACTGATACTGGCGGTACAAATCACTTTTGTATCCCCGCATTCGATCAGGATAGAGCCATCGGCATGTTTTGTGTAATGCCGAGTGATGTTAACCGGGCGGATTTGATTGGGGGTGCGATGATTACTTCGTGTCATGGTCACTTATTTTTCAGTATGAAAAGTTAAACTGCATATCGATAAACAGGCTTAGCAGGCGAACCCGTCGAAACCGTCAATACTTCATAGCCATCTTCAGTTACCAAGACGGTATGCTCCCATTGTGCCGATAAGCTTCCATCCTTAGTGGTGACAGTCCATCCATCCGGTAGATGGCGAATGGCCGCTTTGCCTGCATTAATCATTGGTTCCACCGTAAATATCATGCCGGGTTTAAGCGCGAGACCAGTGCCTGGGCGTCCGTAATGCAGCACTTGTGGATTTTCATGAAATTTTGCACCGATGCCATGCCCGCAGAACTCTCTAACCACACTGTATCCGACGCCTTCTGTCAGCTTCTGAATGGCATGACCGATATCGCCTAAATGCTTGCCGGGCTTAATTTGATCGATTCCTCTCCACATGGCTTCATATGTCACTTCACATAAGCGTTTGGCTTGAATGGAAGGTTCTCGCAGGTAGAACATGCGGCTGGTATCGCCATGGTAACCCTGGTAAATGACAGTGATATCAATATTAATGATGTCACCGTTTTTTAATTTTTTCTGTCCCGGGACGCCGTGGCAGATTTGATTATTGACAGAAGTACATATCGATTTAGGATAAGGTGAATGACCTGAAGGCGCATAGTTTAGCGGTGCGGGAATAGTATTCTGCACATCGACCATGTAGTGATGACACAGCGTATCAAGCTCCTCTGTGGTGACCCCTACCTCGACAAATGGAGTAATGTAATCAAGTACCTCGGAGGCTAATCGACCAGCAATACGCATTTTTTCAATTTCCTGCGCTGTTTTTATGTGTACCGTCATTGTTATTTAGTTTGATTATTCAGTGATATACGTAGTAATTATAGAAGCTTACGTTAATAAGCACTACTGCATTTTGTTTTGCATGTGGTTAATTATAGCCGCAACCCAGTGATCTTTATTGATTGACATTATAAGCGTTCACACTTTTTTTCAGCTAAATGGGTATCTTCAAATTGTTTAACTAATTTCTCCATTTGCTCTGTAAGCATTCGTGAGGGTTATGAAAACAATTTTCTTTAAAGTGACACTGCGCTCTTCAATCATGGCATTTTCGATGCCTTTGTTTTCTATTTCTTGCAGTTGCTTAAGTGCTTCATTTTTATCATGGAATATGCCTAGAGAGATGGCATTCTTCCATTGATTTTCGTCTTTTACGCGAAAACTGACGATGCCAAGATTTCTTAGTTTATTAATTTCACGATTGGCTGCTTCTTTATTCATGAAGGGTGGAATAGCTAACCAATACATCAAGGCATTACCCGCTTCTTCCAGTTCATAAGTTTTATCAGAAACCATTTCTGATAAAATCGTTTCAGCATACTGCATTTGCTCTTCATGAAAATTGCCCCACTCCAAGCAGTTCTCGCTTGCTGGCAGCAATATGATTTTCTCAGCATTCATTAATTGTGGCACTGCTGCCTGCTGATCATTTGCGTAAAATTGTATGCCAATCACATAAGCGATATTAATAATCAGTAGCAGAATAAAGATTATTTTCATTGAAATGAATAAATTTTTAAAATTTGATATTAACTTAATTTTGTTGTTAACGTTCTTGTGCCTTGCTAAAATATGACGTTAACTGTCAAATACATCTACCAACTTTTGAACTCCTTTTTAAGAACAGGATATGAAATATGAAAATGATTAAGAATACAGTCATGCTGCTAGCGTTAGCGCTATCTGCACCCATCTCAGCTGAAACGACAGAAAATCCAGATGCGGCTCCCGCTGCCTGCCACCGTTGAAGAAACTGCATCCGGAGTATGTGCAGGTTGCCATAGCGCAGATGGTAATAGCGTTATTCCAATGAATCCGATCTTGGCAGGACAACACGCTGAGTATATCACCAAGCAGTTAATTGATTTTAAGGCAACTGAAACCCAACCGGCAAAACGCAACAGCCCTGTGATGTCATCCATGGTAGCGGCACTTTCGCAGGATGATATGAAGAAACTGGGCGCGTACTATGCAAAACAGAAAGCGAATCCAAGTCAAGTAGCTACTGATGCTGATGCGAAATTGATCGAAATAGGTAAGATTCTTTATCATGGCGGCAATATCGAGAATGGCGTGCCTGCTTGTGCCAGTTGTCATGGCCCTAATGGATCAGGCATTCCGCCGCACTACCCTGCAGTAGCTGGCCAGCATGCAGAATATACCCTGACTCAGCTCAATTTGTTTAACACAGGCGACCGTGGCAACGACAATCAAATAATGCAGAAAGTTCTGACTCGTATGAGTGGACAAGAAAAACGCGCTGTTTCTGTCTATATTTCTACCATGCGCTGAAAATTAATAAAAGCCCTGCTTATAATTATGGGTAAAAAAGGCGACTCAAGTCGCCTTTTTTATGATTAATTTCTTAATGAGTATTTACCAGTTCTTAAATATTTTATCTGCAGCAGATAGTGTCTTACTTAATTCATTATCGCCATGTACGGATGATACAAAACCAGCTTCAAATGCCGATGGAGCAAAATATATGCCTTCATTCAACATCGCGTGAAAGAATCGATTGAAAGATTCCTTGTCACATTGCATCACTTCAGCAAAACTGGTCGGAATTTCTTTTCTGAAATATAGGCCGAACATGCCTCCCACCGATTGCGCGCAAAAATCAATACCATATTGCTTGGCAGATGCACTAATGCCATCGACTAATTGCTGTGTTCTGTTGCTCAGTTTTTCATAAAAACCGGGGGCTTGGATTTGTTTTAGCGTGGCGAGACCTGCGGCCACTGCAACCGGATTGCCAGATAATGTGCCTGCCTGATAAACCGGCCCAGCGGCGCTAAACATTGCATAATTTTCGCGCCTGCCGCCAAATGCGGCCATCGGCATGCCGCCACCAATTACCTTACCTAAAATAGTCAGATCCGGTTTGATTTGGTAAAGCCCTTGCGCGCACTTAAGATCAACACGGAATCCTGTCATGACTTCATCAAATATCAAGACACTGCCACTTTGAGTACACAATGACCGTAATTTGGTCAAGAAATCTGCAGTGGGGGCAACCAAATTCATATTACCGGCAACGGGCTCGACAATTACCGCAGCTATCTCCCTGCCCGAATTGATTAAATGTTGCTTCGATACCGGAAATATCGTTGTAATCCAGAACAATGGTATGGCCCACCGTTTCAGCCGGTACTCCCGCAGAACTCGGATGACCAAATGTCAATGCGCCAGAACCAGCTTTAACCAATAAAGCATCGTCATGCCCATGATAACAACCTTCAAATTTTATAATCCGGCTTCGACCTGTAAAACCACGTGCCAGTCGGATGGCACTCATGCCGGCTTCGGTGCCAGAGCTGACCAATCTGACTTGTTCGATTGAAGGCAGCAAGTGGCAAATCATTTTGGCAATTTCTAGTTCTGCTTCAGTTGGCGCTCCAAATGTTAGCCCATTTTGAGCGGCTGTCTGCACTGCCTTAACGACATCATGGTTGGCGTGACCAAGAATCAATGGTCCCCAAGATCCGACATAATCAATATAGGATTTACCATCGGCATCCCAAAAATAAGCCCCTTCACCACGCTGAAAAAAAAATCGGTTCCCCTCCCACTGATTTAAAAGCACGAACGGGTGAATTTACTCCGCCAGGAATATATTGTTGAGACTGTTCAAATAATTGATGATTGCGTGAAGTCATTGAGTTACTCTTGATAAAAAATTATAAGGATAATCTTGTTTTTAATGCGTTACATGGTTTCTGCAAATAATTGCACATAGTGCTCTGCCGTTGCTTTTATATTTTCAGCCTGAAATAAATCATGACACACAGCGATTGCTGCGCATCCGCTTTGAATAACTGTTCTGGCGTTAGTCAATTGAATACCTCCGATGCCTACAATAGGAATTGATAGCGCCTTTTGAGCTTGATTGACTAAGCTTATAGACACTGAAACTGCATTAGGGTTTCGTCAGTGAGAAAAAAAAGCGCCGAAAGCAATATAATCTGCTCCGTCTTTTTGTGCCTGCATGGCTAAATCTAACTGGTTATAACATGAGGTTCCCACAATTTTATTTTGTCCAAGTTGATTTTTCGCTGCAGAAACCGACACATCATTTTTCCCCACATGGACTCCATCTGCATCTATCTCAATAGCTATTTCAAGATGATCATTAATAATTAATAGAGCGTTGTGTTCTCGACAAAGCGACAATAGTAATTTCGCTTGTTCTCTACGTAAAGATTCATTGGCCGATTTGTTACGATATTGCACGAGTTTTACTCCGCCTTCCAATACCTGCCGGGTTTTATTCAACAGATCATTGGTTTGATTAAGATCTGGAGTTATTGCATAAGGTCCGCTAATTTTCAGGCTGCTCAATGATTACTTCCTTTTCTTCATGCTCGCCTTCGTTATCTTCTCCATCTTTAGCCCAAAAGCCTATTGGGAATATATTGTCCCATGCCTGGACGAAAACCCGCCTGCAATGTATGCCATGTATAGTCTTGAGCTTCAAGTACGCTGTCACTGACTGATAAGCCATTAGCCAATGAAGCTGCTATCGCTGACGCCAGCGTGCAGCCCGAACCATGATAAGTGTGCTCAAGTCTTTCCCAATCATCGGTGCGTATAATGCCGCTGGAAGCAAACAGTGTATTTCTAACCTGCTGCGTATTTTCATGTGTGCCGGTGATAAGTACGTATTCGCATCCCATCAGCAATAATCTTTGCGCACAGAGACTTAAATCCAATTTGGATTCACTCGGGTCATTTTCCTGCTGAGCCAAATGCCGAGCCTCAAGACTATTGGGCGTCAAGACCGTGACTTGCGGAAGTAACAATTCACGCATGGCATCGACCATGTCTTCGTTGGCTAACTCGTCTCCACGTCCAGAAGTTAATACCGGATCCATGACCAGCGGAATATACGGATAATCAGAAATGACTTCCGCAATAGTAGCAATGATTTCAACACTGCCTAACAAACCAATCTTGAAAGCATGAACCGGCATGTCTTCTAGCACCGCTCTAGCCTGATCAGCTACCCATTCAGGATCAAGCGGCATCACTTCATCCACGCCGGTAGTGTCTTGAACAGTAATAGCAGTCACTACGGATAGTGGATGACAGCCTAAGCTTGCAATGGTGAGCATATCGGCTTGAATGCCGGCTCCGCCACTGGGGTCATTGGCTGCAAAAGAAAGTACAATTGGGGGTGGCTGTAACATGCATTAATACCGTAAAATATCATTTTAACCTAAAAGGAAGTTGCTATCTATCATGCCTACCGAAGAGAATCGCGATTACAATCGTTATATGTGCTTAATTTGTGGCTTTATCTATGATGAAGCGCTGGGATCTCCCGATGAAGGCATAGCACCGGGCACTCGCTGGGAAGATGTTCCGATCAATTGGACATGTCCGGAATGTGGCGCCCGTAAAGAAGATTTTGAAATGGTAAAAATATAAGATGCGAATTTTGCATACCATGCTCCGGGTTGGCAATCTAGATAAATCGCTTGAGTTTTATACCCAGGTTTTGGGTATGAAAACTGCTTCGGCGCAAAAGATTATCCTGATGGCAAATTTACTCTGGCTTTTGTAGGCTATCAGGATGAAACAGATGGCACGGTTCTTGAGTTGACGCATAACTGGATACTTCCGAATATGACTTGGGAAATGGTTTTGGTCACATTGCGGTTGAAGTGAATGATGCTTATCAAGCCTGTGAAAATACAAAAAACTGGGTGGGAAAGTGACTCGTGAAGCCGGTCCCATGAAACACGGCACAACAGTTATCGCGTTCATAGAAGATCCTGACGGTTACAAGATTGAATTTATCCAGAAAAACAGCATAAGCATTTTCACTAGCCATTCAGTTTGTTTTTCTTAACTTTTATCCGTGCAATAAAAAAATGGTGGGGATTTTGTTGATATCTGGCAAAGAGCGACTCCACTCTTTGATAGTTCTAGTTGCAACCATCTCATTAGAGAAAG
The DNA here is from genome assembly GCA_016722635.1 of Rhodospirillaceae bacterium. NCBI lineage: Bacteria > Pseudomonadati > Pseudomonadota > Alphaproteobacteria > Rhodospirillales > Rhodospirillaceae > Rhodospirillaceae bacterium. Next base: position 17,971 of record JADKIX010000012.1, read on the forward strand.
TCAGGTGACTCGCAATACATAGATTTGTAGAATCACTACAAGCCTTAATGAGCTGTTCCAGTAATTTTTGATTACGATATGGCGCTTCAATAAAGATTTGCGTTTGGTTTCGGCTAATGGATAACTTCTCTAACTCTATTATTTTGCTAATACGTGCATTGCCCTCGATTGGGAAACAGCCGTTAAAGGCAAATTGTTGTCCATTCAAACCCGACGCCATTAATGCCAGCAAAATGGATGATGGTCCAACCAATGGAATTATCCTGATATTGTTTTTGTGCGCTAATCGCACCAATTCGGCGCCAGGATCGGCGACCGCCGGGCAACCTGCCTCGGATAACAATCCCACATCGTGTCCCGCTAATAAGGGATCCAGTAACGTTACGAGATCATCCGATGGTGTATGTTCATCCAGAATTTGCATATTTAAAGTTTGCAGCGCATGCTTGGAACTGATCTGTTTCAAAAATTGCCGAGCTGTTTTGGGGTGTTCAACAATAAAATATGCCAATTCGGCTATGCATTGCTGAACTGCCGTCGGCATTGCCCAAGCGATGTTTTCCTCGCTAATCGGAGTTGGGATTAAATAGAGTTTACCGGTCATCTGAATATTCGCTAAGCGCTGCTAACTGATACGTATCATTAAATTTTGATCGATCTAATGCAGAATTCGCGGGACGCTGAGAATAAATTCGGGAATGGCGACATCAAAATGATAACCATCTTCTGCTGCCATCTGATAGCTACCCTTCATGGACCCAACAGCGGATGAAATGACCGTTCCACTGGTATATTCCGAAGCTATCTCCGGGCTTGAGCAGCGGTTGTTCGCCGACCACGCCTAATCCGCGTACTTCTTGGGTAGTGCCATCACCATTATCGATGATCCAGTGTCGACTAATTAACTGGGTCGCTACCGTACCGTTATTTGCGATAGTGATGGTGTAGGCAAATGCCCTCGCAGATTCTTCATCAGATTGATCAGGCAGATATACCGTACGAATACTGACATCAATTTCATATTTTTTATTTTCAGTCATTTTTTATTTCACATTATTTATTTATACGGTATCAAAAAAAGTATGGAAAGTATTAATATAATTTATACATAAATCGTTATCTCTGTTACGCGTAGTTGGATATTTGCGGTTAAAATAACAACTTTGATTATTGAGAGGTTTTCACGTACCGCATTGCACCCAGTATTCTTTTCCGCCAATTTCGCTAAACTTGCGACGAAATTACCGCCGCTTCATAGATTCAGGAGCCGATATCATTCACTTTGATGATGGATAATCATTATGTTCCTAACCTCACTATCGGTCCTTTGGTCTTGCGAAGCGATCCGTCCAGTTACCGATGCAACTATTGATGATGCAGTTAACAGAACCTGTTGATCGTATTATTCCAGATTTTGCCAAAGGGGTGCTATTATCATTTCATTTCACCCTGAGGCATCGAATCACATTGATCGCACTATCGGCTTGATTGAAGAACAAGGCTACAAAGCTGGTTTGGATTTTAATCCCGCGACCCCCTTGCACTAATCTGGACCACGGTTACCCTCGATAAACTTGACCTGATTCTTATTATGTCAGTAAATCCTGGCCTATGGGCAAAAATTTATTCCTGAAGCACTAAAGGTTAAAGCTGTTAGACAACGTATTGAGCTTGTGGAAAAATATCATGCTGAAAATTGATGGCGTTAAAGCAGACAATTTCGTTGAGATCAGCGTCGTGCCGGCGCGGATACCTTCGTGGCAGGATCAGCCATTTATCAAGCTGGCTAAGATAACGATCCTCATCGTTATGACAGTGTGCTGGCGGAGTTTCGTGCCGAACTGGCAAAAGTATAATTGATTACCACCCTACTCGCTGATTGCTATTTTCTATATTTAAATGAACCAAAATCTTTTCGCACTGCAGATGCGTCCGTAAAGAAGTTAAATTACCAATATCCATCAAAGTGACTCATGATCGATTTGATGGCAATCTGCTTGACACTGCAGACGATCTCGCCTTAGCGGCAAATTTGACGCTAAAGATCTGGGATTGCCGGAGCACCAACGTCAACGATCCGTTCTATATTGAAAAAGGGATTCAGAAGCTGGTCAACGAACGTTAACCGGCCAGCTTGATGGAGAACCCGATGCTGCGTTATTTGCGCAAACGCCACCGCTATATACGAAAATGCTATTACGCGAATACTTAATGTGAATACGCGTCCGCATCCTGTGTACTGGAAGGTATCAAAATAATGCAACAGGCAGGTTTCATAAGCTGGCACGCACCACCAATAAAGCTGAAGCCTTTACGTTACCTTTGTTACGCTCAACAGGCTTATATGAGCAATTTGAAATTGTATTGTCTGAGACAGTCTAACTAAGAAAACCCGATCCCATGCCATTGACTCACATCTGCAAACATTTTGATGTGCAACCTCATGAAGCACTGTTAATTGAGACTACCAATGATGCCATTGCTGCCAGAGCGGCTGGTTGTCATGTTTTTTGTGTGCCCTATGGTTATAATGAAGGTCGGAACAGCTATGAACTCGATTGTATGCCATTGCTGAAACGCTGATTGAAGCATCCAAGCTAATTTCTAAATAATCATACAAATAACTTTTCAATCATTCGTTTATAAATTCCTGATCCCTAGAATGAGACGGCATGTATAAAACACTTCAATTAAATCGTTTTGGCATTGATGACAGAGGTGGTGCAATCAAAACAGACTGAAGAAGAGTTTAATCAGCTTGTTCAACAAGGATACAATCGTATTCCGAT
>JADKIX010000013.1 GCA_016722635.1 Rhodospirillaceae bacterium
ATTAACTCGGCATATTTTTGCTAAGCTCATTGAGCAAGGGCATTTTCTAAAACATGTCGTGCAGTGTAAGACCAGACCATCAATACAAAGGTTTCCAGTCAGCGTATTCCTTTAGCTGCAACTTGCTGATAACTGCCAAAAGTAAAATGGCAAATCCGCCTGCTCGAACGGCACGGCAAGATCATCAAATGACAAAATCGTGGGTGAAAATATTTAAGGAATTTAAACAGTTTCAATTTTGCACCTAATTAATGTTCGGTGAGTGACTTCTATGGCTGAATTTAGCGTGCAAGAATCAGGAATCGAAATGTAGTACTCGTCACAATGGGTTCTTGGCGATGGTTTTCTGACAAACAGAAATTCAAAATAGGTGCTAGACATTGATTCAAACAGATTTATTAAACAATGCCATCTGTTAGTGATAAAAATTAATCTAATAACACTGATAACAATTATCTATAAAATTCGATTTTTTTTTAGAATGCGACGAATTGTCGCAGTCTCTCTTAATGAATACAGATCTAATTCTTCACGATTTAGAATTGTGAATGGTGCGGCATTTTGTCGCATTGATATTGATTGCCGACTTAAATAAGATCAATTGCGATAACCACCTTGAACTGATTCGAAGGTTCTTGAGGTCAAGAAATAAAGTCACTACAACAATGAATAAGTTCTAATGACGTGGACTGGAATTCTCGTAGAAATTAGAATCCCACTCACCATAAGGTGAGCAACGCTTTTATAGACTCGTATCACGAATCCTCTTGAAAAAATTACCGGAGTATCTTTTGATTAAAACCATTTTTATAGGATCGCTTTATTTTTTAGCACCATGGTTATGGCGCATGAAGGTGAACCGAACATGGCGTTTGCATGGCGCGATGGCAACATTGAAGTAGATATCAAGCGTCAGGGAAGAGCGCTGGGTGACCACACGGCATTCGTCATCTCATTTACCGATACATTTACCCCCTTATCGCAGGGGAGATTCCGGATTTACCGGGACAGGTTTCCGACCAAGGCGGCATAGTAGGCTATCAAACAGAAAGTACTTTGTTGAAATGGTCCAGCGAGCAATCACAATGGTTGAGAGAAGGCTTTACAGAGCAGTTAGTGATCAGTCGTTTATCGGATGAAAAAATAGTGACCGATAAAGAAGGGAATGGATTACAAGGAATCATTGATAGTTTGACAACCTAGAAGCGACTTTGAAGCCCATCCGATTTTTCGAATCCAGAAAGTGGACGGATCTTTACCGGATGATGTTATATATGGTTTTCATCAATATCTTAGGGAGTCGATGAATCAGGTGAACGCATACTCTATAAACCTCTGTTCCACTTGCATTAGTTTTTCATATCAATGCTCAAGCAATTTTTGATCGTTTGGCGCTTTCTCAAGCTTTGAAAGTGACGCCAGAAGTCCAATCGAACGATTATGATCGGATGGATGCACTGTTTGATTGGGCAGAATCACAGAATAAAGCATTATCCCACATGCTGCCGAAAGCCGTTTATCTTCGGATACTGCGTCCGCTGTTATGACAATTCCGTTTGCGTTGGCAGTAAAGACGGCAAAATTTACACTGCTGGCGGGGTTCTGGGCGATATCGCTGAACATGGTTCAATAGAAACTTTTATGATATGGCGGGGCTTTAATGCAGATTTTGCATATTTGTTCCCATTATATTTTTTGCATGCATTGTTAATTTTTTTTGAATCCTGCCTCGCTGGAGATCAGAATGCACAAAAAAATCAGTAGCAGAAAATCAATCGAATATTGCGCAGCCCAGTTCTACTATTCCGCCAGAGCCGGTCAATTGGAAACAATGACCATTGAAGCGAGTTCTACACCGGCTGACCCAATACAAAAATTAGAAAGCCGAATTACGCGTTCGCACCGGTGAAACACTCGGCAAAACACTGGAACGTGAATTGGGAGTCAGCAATCTGTCCTATGGGCCTGGCGTTGGTCAACCGGTCATTCGTGGCATGAGCGGCCCTCGGGTCAGAATCATGCAAAATGGGATTGGCGACATGATCTTCTGCATTAAGTCCCGATCTTGCGATCGCTTTTGAAACCATGCTGGCAGAAAGCATTACTGTGTTAGGCGCCCTGCCACTCTGCGCTATGGCGGCAATGCGATTGGCGGTATGGTTGATATCAAGCATCAACGCATACCAGAAAAGATTCCGCTGAATGGCGTTGCTGGTCGAATGGATTTTCGTTACGACCATAATTCTGCAGATAAAGCCGGGATGTTCGGATTGGATGTGGGTAAGGGAATGTTTGCGATCCATGTCGATTATTTCCAGCGTTCCTCCAATAACACCCATATTCCCGGAACTGCTTTAGACGAAGCAGCGATTCGGCAACAATTTCAAGTTGATCCGAGCACCAATAGCACGAATGTCATCCAAAATAGTCATTCCAACAGTCAGGTGGCTCGGCTGGCATATCGCTGATCGGTAAACATGGCCATTTGGGCGGAGCTATCATGAAATGGTCAGAAATTATGGTATTCCACCCGGAGTTCCAGGTCACACCGAGGCGGGAAGAACTGAACAAGAAGCCATCAGGATAGATATGTCACAACGCCGTTATGATTTAGACGGCCTGTGGAAAACCTATTGGCCAGCATTACCCAAGGTAAAAGCAAAACTGAGTTACATTGACTATGATCATAAAGATTATGATAAAAGTGTGACCGATAGAAGTTCATCGTTGACCCGATTTAACAATTCGGTGTGGGAATCGCGATTAGAAATGAATCATCAGCGGGAGGGTGGCTCGATGGCACATTTGGCATGCAATGGCAGAATCGTACTTTTGCAGCGACAGGAATCGAAACATTCACGCCTGCTGCCAATATTGATTCATTGGGATTCTTTGTCACAGAAACGGTCTTTATTACGGATCGCCTCAACCTTGAAATGGGGCGCGCATCGAAAATCAAACCACGACGCCCAAAAGTGATGAAATTAGATTAGCAGGTGTTTCTGGCGCATTACCCTTGCCCAATGCATTGAATTATCTTACTTACCCTGGCTGCTAGCTTAAATTATGAGATCATGCCGCAAACTTCATTGTATTTGAATTGGCAGCGAGCTCAGCGCGCACCCGATGTGCAGGAATTATTTGCATCAGGCCCGCATTTTGCAACCCGCAGTTACGAAATCGGTCGACTGAATCTGAGCGCTGAGCAAACCAATCACTACGAATTAGGCTTACGCTTTACTGGCAAACACGTTTCCTTTCATACCAATGGTTATTACAAATCGATACAGGATTTCATCTATCTGGAGAACCAGGGATTCTTCTTTAATTTCGCTCCTGATCCGCCTCGTTTCCAATTGACTTGCGCGAATTTAAGAAATTGTCTGCCGGTTTTTGGATATCAGGCCAATACAGCAAATTTTGCCGGTTACGAAGCTGAGATTACTGCTCATCCTCGCTTGGGCTTACCCATCAATCCTCGTTTAACGTTATTTTCTGATTATGTGCGTGGCTGGTTTCAGAATGATGCTTTTGGAGATGTTCCAAGGCTTCCGCCATTGCGATTCGGAGGCGAAATAGGATTCCAGTGGACACAATGGCGAGGCGGGCTACGTTATACCCATGCGCTGGAACAAAATAGACCAGGAATCTTGGAAACTGAAACGCCAAGCTATCATCGATTAGACCTGGATTTGTCTTACGATTGGAAGATGTCCGATCATAGGAAAATTCTTTTCTTCGCAAAACTTTCAAATATGACTAACATGACCATCAGGAACTCGACTTCTTTTTTGCGAAATTTTGCACCTGAAGCTGGCTTTAGCGCGCAAGTGGGGATGAGTGCATCATTCTGATTTTTACGATCTGGTGCACATAAATTTTTTATTCTAGATCCGTCGTGAATAGTACCCAGCGACACAAGTAGGGGGGTACTCAATTCAAAAAGATCAGAGTCCCGCTTGCACTGCAATTGCATCAAATTCACCCAATGTAACTACATTGGCACCGAATTCCCCGCCCACTGCGAAGATGTGATTGTCTTTCACGCCAACACAAGCGCCATTTTGATAACACCGTGCATAAAATCCCAGTGCTATGAATGATGTGGTTGTATTTGGAAAGAAGGAAGGGTAATTGGATTCTGCCCAATTAAACAACTTATCAGCTAATGCAGTATCAGTATTTGATTGCAACACACGCCCCGCAACTGCTTGCTGAAAATCCGCCAATGGCAAGCCATTATTGAACATTATCCACAATGTATCAGAAGGTTCAGGGTAAGAATCGGTAATCAACCTTAATTCGACCATGTAGGCGCCAACAGGTGCATTCGGTGTACCTTGACTGGATTCAATAATCCAATCGAGATGAGTGTGTAAAGAACCATCCGGACGAACTTCGCCGACTATAAGCGAAGAAGCACTGCTTACACCGTGTCGATTGAACAAAGTAAATCCTTCGACAGTTCTCGGAATGCAAAATACCTGCCCACAATCTTGATTAGGCTGCAAATCCAAACCGCCAGCCAAACGAATCTGAATGCCTTCCGGTGCTAATGACCATTGACGTTTTTCTGTGTTCCAATAACTCAAGTGACCGCTGGCAAGGTATCGAACCCGATCTCCGGCTGTCATTTCACCCGCGATTCCTTCGAAACCTGGACTATCGATCGCGGTACGGTCAGGAAAGATGCTGAATTCTGAAACGTAAATCGGAGTGCCAGTCAGTTGATCAATCGGCATTTGTCCGGCAGGCAACCCGAGTGTTTCTGGTTTAACCAAACTGCACCCTTTTTCAGGGCGACAAAAACTTGCTTGCACACGTTGGTCGGCAATTCTGACTTCGATATGCTGATGCAATTCACCGGCAAATAGTGTCAGGGGATTCGATAAGCAAATTCCACTCAACAGTCTAATGACTACAGTACGTAGCGTTATTCGCGGATTCAAAAGGGTATTTCTAGGTGAATGTCTGAATAAATTGATCATATTTAATATTAATTGTGAAGATGGTTGAGTTTTATCGCTTCCACCAAGTGAAACAAAATACGTCAAAAGTATTTCGTAATCACATAGGATGGTGCAAGTACAGCACAAGCCAGCAAGATGCAAATGCATGACAGAATTGAATAATCAGTTTTTTGTTATTAGATGCGTGAGTAGTAGGTTAATCCTGATGATCCGGGTCTGATGAATATTTTATCTACTGATTATCCATTAAAACTGCCCGAATGATTCTTCTGAATTATCAGAAAAATTCAATCCGGTGAGAATGCGACAAATTGTCGCAGCAGGTAATTTCGTGGCTTCCGATATACTCGATTAATACCATAAAGTTTCGTAAATCGTATTAGTTTAATCACGCTGATTGAGTATTTAAGTGATGATTTGATCACAACCTAATTTTGGCAATTTATTAATCGATTCTTTCTTTAATCAGATTGTGTCTACTATCCAACGATTATCTCTGTCCACTGATGTGCCTACAAATATTGAAGTATGGCAACTCACGTTAAATTTACAGATGCCTGTATCACACTTAGATTTCTCTCTGTTGAATGAATCAGAGCGGAATCGTGCACTGCGTTTTCGCGCTCATGAAGATCAAGTTCGCTCAATAGTGACACGAGCTGCGTTGAGAAGATTGCTGGCTCAGAAAATTATGCGGCAGCCGGAAAAACTGAATTTTGTGACGAATGAATATGGAAAACCGAGTTTGCAAAGCGATACAGATATTCAATTCAATGTTTCTCATGCCGGTTGTTTTGCATTACTTGCATTTTCTACCGGTGGTTCGATTGGTGTGGATATCGAATCTTGCAATCGCCAAATAGATATTAATGGTTTGGGTAAGTATGTTTTTACTGCTTTGGAACGCAAAGCTAAGATAAAAACAACGACAGATTTCATTCGGCATTGGGTCGCTAAAGAAGCGATATTAAAGGCCTGGGGTGTGGGCATTTCGGAGCACTTGCAATCTATATCGGTTTTGCATGATAGCGAACGCTATCGGGTTGTCTGTGATCGCATGGATTGTCCGACAATCAATGGGTGGGCTATTGAAGCCCCCGATGATTATGCCGCTGCACTGGCGGTTGTCAATCGCGACTGAAAGGTCAGATGGGCTCAGATTATTCACAGTCATGCGAGCTGATTACTTGATCAACTTGGTGCTGATGCGGCAATTTGCCGCATTGCTAATCGATGGAGTTCTGACTGAGAATAGTTAACTAAAATTTCGATGGTAAGTTCTTAAAGAAATATTGCGTCATTTCTGCTCGATTTAATTTTCTAATTTTACAGAACTACCTGCCATTCCAGTTGGTATTTATATTCATCGCTATATTAAGGAGTTCGAAAGCATGTTGTTACGGTCATTCATTCAAAATTTTCTAGTACCCACTTTACTGGCAGGCATTCTTTTGCAGAATGCCAATGCACATACGGTTATTCAACCATCGGAGATTCCTGAAGGGACCAGATCGGATAATTATCTCGTGATTACCCATGGTTGTACTAATGAACCTGTCATTGGTACGAGTGTGGTTTTCCCGGATGGTTTAGATTCAACGATCGTTGCCAATGGAAACCCACATGCTGGTCCGCTGAGTGACTTCATACAAAATTGGGGGGACTGATTCAAATCTACCAGGATCATTCAATATTCAGCGAGCAAGATGTCAAAAGAGATACCAGAGGTAATGTAGTTGGATTCTGGGCCGGTGGCGGTCGAACGATTGCTTCTCATATTTTTGGCCGTATTCCCTTTGTGACCAGTGCAGCATTGATCAATCCAGAATCCTGTGCCAAATCGGTGAGGTTTGCAGTAGCAGCGGCAGATATTTGTAAAATAACCACTATCAACGATTTGAATACCACCGAGAACGCAGTGAGTTTCTGGATTCCCGCAGTCGGCTCGAAATACGATGGGACGCCAGGAGGGCACGCCTTTGATTTTCCGGTTTACTTTACGATTACTCGTGATCTGGCAACCAATCCATTGCCAGAATCTTGCGGAGCAGGATTGCAGGTCACGGTGAGACCATCGGCCGCACAAATTGATCGCGACATGCCGATCCAGTTCAATGGTGCACAAGTGTGGCCACAGCCCTAATTTATCCTAAGACATCACACCGAATTTAAGGAAAACCGCTATGGCACTTACAGCACAACAACAAACTTCTCTCCTTCAATTGGCACAAGTGATGTTTAATGCATCGCCAGGAGCGACTTATTTGGATGCCCTTGGTGCACAATTGACCGCCGGACAATCTCTAGCGGATTTGGCACAAACTTTGGTAGGAACTGAATTATTTCTTGGCAAAGACTATGCTGATGATTTGACTTCCGAAGCTTTTGCAGAGGCATTTATCAGCGATCTGGTTGGTGGTCACGCTTCTGATGCCAATAAAACGCTGGCGACTGAATATATCGTCAATCGAATTTCTGCGGGAGCAACACAAGGTGAAGTCATTGCAGAATTAACAACTATTTTATCAACTGTTCCTGCATCCAATGCTGACTGGGGAGCGGCTGCCCTTGCTTATAATACGAGTAATGCAGAGAAAATAATCGATAATCTGGTTGGCGATACGGTGACGGCAGATCAAAAAAGCGCGGCAGTTAATTTTATTCTTGTCCAAATGGCTAGTGGACAGACATTGGGTGCCGTGATCAATTCAGGTATCACTTTACTAGATGGCGTTGAACATACTGATCCGGCATGGGGAAATGCAGCCGCATTATTAGATAATCGGATAGAAGTGTCTCGTTATTACTCCATAGAAAAGGGAGGATCTTCAACTAGCTTGTCAACACTGCAGCAAGTCCTGGCTGGGGTCACCGCAGATGCAGCTACGGTTGCGACTGCCAAAACAGCAATCGATAATCTGCTTAATAATTCCGGGAGATCCATTGATTTAACCAGCCTTGATGGCAGCAACGGTTTTCGCCTTGATGGTGTAATCACCAGTGATGATACCGGTGAATCAGTCAGCGGCGCTGGAGATATCAATGGCGATGGCTTTGATGACCTAATTATTGGGGCGCCGCATAATTTTGATGATTTCTACTCCGGCGCCAGCTTTGTGGTATTTGGTAAGGCTTCAGGATTCAATGCTTCGTTACCATTATCCACTCTTGATGGCAGCAATGGCTTTCGCCTTAATGGCGTAGCGGGGGAGATGCCGCAGGACAAATGGTGAGTAGAGCAGGTGATATCAACAAAGATGGATTTGATGATTTGCTGATTGGTGCACCGCTATCCGATGTTCCGGGACTCGATACAGGTTATAGCTATGTGGTATTTGGTAAAGCATCAGGTTTTGGTGCCACGTTAGAGTTATCCAGTCTCGATGGCAATAACGGATTTCGATTGGATGGCACATTAGATAGCCTGACGGGATGGTCAGGCAGCAGTGCAGGCGACGTCAACGGCGATGGTTTTGATGATTTATTTATTGGTGCGCCACTGGCTGATTTGAGCATAGAAGATTCCGGCAGTGGTTATATTGTATTTGGACAATCCGCAGGCTTCAGCGCCACCATGGATCTGACCAGCCTGGATGGTAATAACGGTTTTCGCATGGATGGATTGGCAGGGAGGCGGCCAGTTTGGTAACAGTATAAGTGCCGGTGACATCAACGGCGATGGACTCAATGATTTAATGATTGGAGCCTATTTGGATAGTCCGAATGGCGAGGGCTCCGGTTCCAGTTATGTGATATTTGGTAAAAACTCTGGCTTCGATGCGATATTGGATATCTCTAATCTTGATGGCAGCAACGGTTTCCGTTTGAACGGGTGGCAGAAGGGGATCAATCCGGTTATTCACTGAGTACCGCGGGTGATGTCAATGGTGACGGGTTTGACGATATTATTATCGGTGCCAATTATGCCGATGCAAATGGCGAAAACTCTGGTGCCAGTTACGTCATTTTTGGCAAAGCTTCTGGCTTCGATGCAACAGTGGAGTTATCCAGTTTGGATGGTAACAATGGCTTTCGTCTGGAAGGCGCAGTAGCTGGCGATTACTCCGGTAGATCAGTCAGTACTGCGGGTGATTTCAATGGCGATGGCTTTGCCGATTTGATCATTGGTGCTTTTGGTGCAGAACCGAATGGTCAAGATTCTGGCTCCAGTTATCTGGTATATGGCAAAGCTTCAGGCTTTAGTGCTTCTCTCAATTTGGCTGACCTAGGTAGTAGTGATGGTATTTTGCTGAATGGGTTGGCGGCTGGCGATTCTTTGGGCAAATCTGTTAGCAGCGCAGGTGATGTGAATAATGATGGATTTGATGATTTAATCATTGGAGCGCCTTTTGGAGATGGGAGTATTCCTAATACAGGTGTTGTTTACGTAATATTTGGTGGTGTTTTGGTTAATTGGAGTTAATTCCTAACCTTATCCTGCAGACTATTTCCAGACCGAATGATTGTTTTTTGCTTATGTATCGAAAAATGATCTGATCAAGATCGGTTTTGAAATTTTTATAGTGCTTTCAGATGAATTCATCTGAGAGCACTAAATTCATCCAGAACGGCTTGCGATTTGTATTTTTGACAAAGATTCCGCCATTGATACTAAAGCTTTATGCACCTGAGATTCCAAGGATTGCTGCTGATATAGTGCCAGTTGATTACTGCTGGAGTCTGCTGAATAGTTTATGTGAAAACTGGATACGAAGCAGTGATTGAGCAAATTTAAGTTGCTGACTGAGCATCCGGTCATCGGGCCGTCACTTCGTGAATAAGCATGCATCCGGATCCAATTGATTTACTGGAATTCGGATGCATGGCTAGATGGCTAGATAGCTAGTATTTTTTAGTGATCGTCATGACGTTTGATCCACCAATCGACATTCTTTTGATTAAAGTGATGACCTTTTTTATCAACTGAGATGGGGCGCAAAAACTGATCAATATCTTCGCGGGAAGGGTAGATGCCAATAGTTTCACCACTTCCACAGCTACTAGGCAGCGGTTTTTTATTCAAATCACGTAACATGCTCACCGTTGGTGCCCACTGAACTTGTGTCTCGCCTAAGCGTTCTTTAGTCCAATTCTCGGTAGTGCCCAATAACCATCCTGTGACAGTATTAGGCTGGCGGGGAGTGCTGCAGAACTGTGCTGCGGGGAAAAAGTATTGTACTTCCTTGACACAAGATTCGGCGGGAATTTCCGGAAAAAACATGGTAGCCATGATGTCCGCATCATTATCGTTGGGATGATCGCCAACCCAGACCAGAGCGCGTGGTATGTTTTCGCCTGTCGAGGTCTTGCCCATAATCGGATAGACCCGATTTAAGGCTGCTTGTGCAAAAGGTTTTACAAACGAGATAGCCCAATCATAGCCGTTAGCGTCTGGTGAAGCCGGACCCAGTTCCTGGTATGCCGGATCAAAATTTGGGAACTCCCATGGACCGGGCAATTTAGTATCGACTCGTTTAACAGTCGCGCCGGTCGGTATGACGACGGTCAATTGGCGAGTTGAAACACGTCCCGTGCCTTCTTCGTGACTACATGCGTGTTGGACATTGAATCGAACAGGTCCGAAGGCGCCATCCTGATAATAAGGCCAATCGCTTTCTTTACTTTTTTCGTAAAGCCCGCCACGATCATAGACGGGAAACTGGGTGTACATGTGTGCTTGAGAACTCGATATCAGTAATATCGATGCAGCGCATGCTGCGATTTTTAATTTTGTTAATTTTTTCAATAATGCCCCTTTAAAACACAGACTGTGTGTTTTTCCATATTTTTTTGATAAAAACATCGATTAGTTAATGTGGTTGTTGCTTGTTGAATCGATTCAAAAAATGAACTGTTTTATCAGTCAGACTTCGATTCAATTTAAATGTTGATAGAGTTAGTCAACTAAATCAATGCGACTAAATGTCACATGTGACAATCTGTCGCAGAAAATTCTTTCAGATAATTTCTTTGATTAAATGGGTTCAAGCGACTGATTGTAGGCAATGGGTACATTTGCTCATTGCTTGATTTGCTCAGGGTGGTTTTGACCGCTATTTTCATTAAATAGATGTGACATTATGTCGCATTCCAAACTACCTTCATGTCACGCATAATTCAACGCGCATTAATCAAGAGGCTGACCATCAGCCGGCATCATGAATTCAAGCATAACCCTTACTCATCTTTATCTGCGTCATTACTGCGAACTGCGCAACTTTTTGTTGAGGCGTGTAGGTTGTCGCGAGATTGCGACTGAATTGACACAAGAGACCTTTATTCGCGTCATGGTCTACCCCGGCGAATCTATCCTCAATGCACGGGCCATGTTATACCGCATCGCGAGTAATTTGGTTATCGATTATCATCGCGCTCATGTGAAACATCCGGAATACGTGTGTATTGATGAGCTTCCTATACATGATTCACCTGTATGCAATTTAACTGATCCTGCCAGGGTGATATATGCAAGACAGCTTTTGGAAAAGTTATGTCGTGCCATTGAAGGATTGCCACCGCAATGCCATCGCGCATTCATCTTGCACAAATTTGATGGCTATACTCACGTTGAAATTGCTGAAAAATTAGGTATTTCACGTAATGCTGTAGAAAAATTATTGATTCGTGCCCTTGTGCAACTGCGTCAAGTATTCACTTAATGGAAAAATCGCAACACACACGGCAGCCGCAGTCCTTTGATCAAAATTCACTGACTGAACAGGCGGCTGCTTGGTTCTTGCGCATGCAGCACAATGGTTGCAGTGACGCTGACCAACAAGCGTTTGCAGACTGGTTGGCGGAGAGTGAGGCACATCGTAATGAATATCAACAATATGTTCGGCTTTGGCATAGCCTTGATCAATTAGAACGCAAACCAATTCAATCATCTACTAAGAAATCTCGACTGACCGTTGCCTGGGTCGCTTTGTTGATTGTGCTGTCATGTTCCTTGCACTGGCTTACCCGACATGAGGAATTGATTACGACAGCAATCGGAGAACGTCAGCAAATTGTTCTGATGGATGGCACCACCATCGACGTGAATACGGATACCGTTCTGCGAATGGAGTTATTTGGATTGACCCGACAGGTAACGATAGAGCGGGGTGAAGCTTCATTCAAGATAGGTAGCGAACGCTTGCGTCCATTTGTCGTTCAATCCGGGCATGGTACCTTGCGAGATATCGGTACCGAGTTTAATGTCATGCGGCAGGGAGACAAGACCACCGTCGCGGTGTTGGAAGGCGCCGTTGAAATCAAATTGCATGCTCAGATTGATAATATCAAAACGCTATACGGCGGACAGCAACTCACTTATTCTGCAAACGATTTGTCTGACATTTCTGCGGCCAATTTTGAAACGATCATGGCTTGGCGCAAAAACAGATTGATTTTTCGCAATACCCCACTGAACGAAGCCATTCGACAGATTAATCGCTATCACGAACGCCCAATTAGACTGGCAGATTCACAGCTAAACAAGTTAATAGTCAGCGGAGAATTCAATTCGTCCGATCGTGCCGGGTTGATCGAGGCACTCAAAGTGCTGTTTCCACTCCACAGCACCGAACAGGATGAGATGACTGTGCTTTCGTTCAGAAACTAAATAATTCAAGTAGTTATCAATTAATAAATTTTCTATGTCAGGTGTTTCTTTCTATTTTCGTCTTATTGATTAGTAAAGCTGTTTCTTGGCTGAAATTAATAAGAAAAAATCAGGAGAATGAATGCAGAAAATTTTATGGATGCTGGGATTGGTTATGTTCCTAGGAAATGCGCAAGCGCAAAGTAGAACAATCGATATTCCTGCGCAGGATTTGTCAGATGCGTTACATACTTTATCCAATCAAACCGGTATACAGTTATTGTTCACGGCAGAAAATCTAAAAGGAATTCGCAGTCAGGCCATCAATGGTTCTATGAATGCCGATCAGGCACTGGCGCGTTTGTTGCAGGGAACACCATACATTCATCTGGCAAGCGGAAAAGATACTTATGTCATCAAAGAATCTGGAGAAAAAGCAGCGGCACCCAAGTCAACGATGTTGCCGGAAATCATGGTGCGGAGCGCTAACGAACCAGGATCACCGTTCAATAATCAGTTTATTCGCGCTCATACCACAACGGCTACTAAAACTAATACGTCTATCATGGAGACGCCTTTTTCCGTTCAGGTATTGCCACGCCAAATATTGCAGGATCAACAGGCAATCCGACTCGATTCTGTCTTGCAGAATGTCAGTGGTGTGACGCATATGCCTACCAATCAGGGAGGATCGGATGGGTTTGTAATTCGTGGATTTAATAGTGATACCACATACCGTAACGGTGTTTTTATGCCCAATTCTCTGGGAGGGGGGACGGTTAAGCGAGAAATGGCTAATATCGAAGAGATTCAGGTGCTTAAAGGACCAGGCTCCATCCTGTTCGGTCGTGCCGACCCTGGAGGGATCATCAATACGGTGACCAAGCAGCCATTGGCGACCCCGTATTATTCGCTGCAACAACAAGCAGGCTCTTTCGATTTTTATCGTACAACAGTCGATGCGACTGGACCCCTGACGAAGGATGATCGATTGCTCTATCGTCTGAACTTGTCTTATGAAAACTCAGGCTCATTTCGTGACTTCGTCAATAATAGATCCGTTTTTATAGCGCCCGTCGTAAAGTTGAATATAAGCCCGCAAACTCAGGTAACTGCAGAACTTGAATATCAAAGCTTCAAAAATGTGGCGGATCCAGGTATACCCAATGTGGGAAATCGTCCTGCTGATGTTCCTCGTAATCTTTTTGCAGGCGAGCCCATTAATAATAGAAATAACGGAGATCGATATTTCGTCGGCGTGAATTGGTCGCATATGATCAATAATGATTGGACGATTTCGCACCGCTTATCCGCAGAACTGATGGATTATAATTCCAACTCGTTGTTCTGGTTTACTCCTGCCACAGCCAATGGCTCATTAGAGCGGTTTTTTAACAATGCGCCGATTAATCATTCGAATCGATATCAAACTTCGGTTAATTTAACAGGTCATGTAACCACTGGAATACTCAAGCACACGCTTCTATTTGGCTACGATTACATTTTTCTTGACGACAAGATCAAAGGAAACAATTGCTGTGCATCTGCCCCAGCATTTAATATTTTCAATCCGATTTATTTGGCTGGTCGACCAATTCTTGATTCCAGCAATAATTCCAATATGGGTTTTACACAGTCGTGGCATGGTGCCTATTTTCAGGACCAAGTTAAATTACCCTATAACTTTCACGCAATGGGGGGATTTCGCTACGATAATGCGGTTGGGCGAAATACTGTCACAGATCTGACAACTTCAGCGGAAGATCGGTTTACACCGCGTGGTGGTTTGTTGTGGCAACCTATGCCGTGGTTGTCTTTGTATGGCAGCTATACTGAAAACTTTGGCGCATCGAATACATTATTTAATACTGATGGACAGAGACTGCCACCGCAAACAGCTCAACAATGGGAAGCAGGTTTGAAAACCGAATTCTTGGATGGACGACTCAGATCGACTTTTTCATACTTTGAATTGACCAAACAGGGTATCGGCGCACCTGATCCGACTAATCCTTTTCGCTCTAGAGCCATCGGTGAAGCGGAAACCCGTGGCTTTGAATTTGATGTGGCAGGTGAAGTCTTGCCTGGTTGGAATTTAATCGCTACATACAGCCATTTACCTTTTGCCAAAATTACTAAAGACCGTGGCACTGAATTTGATCTTGACGGTAATCCTATTGGGACCAATTTGGGTAATCAGGGGAAACGCCTATTTTTAGCAGCTGAACATACTGGCACTTTATGGAGTACCTACGAATTCCAAAACGAAATGTTGCGTGGATTAAAACTAGGAGGGGGAATTCAGGGGATTGGAAAACGACAAGGCGATCCAGGCAATACTTATCGGTTACCGGCATTTGTGATTGGTAATTTAATGGCAAGCTATCAAGTTAAAATCTTGCATAAAATGCGTCTTACCGCCCAACTCAATGTGTTGAACGTGTCTGATGAAAAGTATTTCGTCGGCACTAACAGTGGAAGTTTTATTACAGTCGGTGCACCTCGTACTTTTATGGGTTCGCTGCGTATTGATTATTAGATGACTTGTGGAGTTTCGAGATATCGCTTTGAGGATGGAGCAATTTGACCGATTACTCCATCTTGTTGTCTGTCCGAAAGTCATCAGTGTACTGCTGACAGAAATACTGTCATAGACGATTAATTAGGCAGGGCGCCTAATTATTCAATAATCCACAATTTTTGTACATAAATCCTCTCAGCAGGATGGACAACACGACAGTACAAACTTAGTTATATACACTGCGACAAAATGTCACATGGTTTCTATCCACAGTCACCCCTAAAATAGCCTGTGTTGCGCGACCACACTTCTATCTTCCATTAAAAAGATATCTTATCTCCTGGTTTAATATAAAGATGAATGAATGCAAGTAACTAATATTGCTATCCTGGGCACGATTTTTATTTTTTTGGTGAGTATTGGTGGGTGTAAAACTTTGCCGCAGCGAGATCTCAAAGAAGTTGGCGTTGAGATTCCTGCGCATTGGAGTGGGGCGCAAGAATCCGATCGATCCCTGCCCGAACATTGGATAGAAACCTTTGGTGATCAAAGTTTAAGTGATTTAGTACGCAATGCTTTGACTGAAAATTATGAACTTAAAGCCGTCGCGGCAAGGGTAGGTGTCGCCGCAGCTCAAGCACGTATTGATGGATCCAGTCGATGGCCACAACTGTTCTTTTCCGCAGATCATCAGCAAGTTCAAATTCGCGAGGCCGGTTTTGGATCATCTAGATTTGGCGTTTTTGAAGCTTTGTTTGGTTTGAGTTGGGAATTAGACGTATGGGGTCGAATACGCGATCAACAGCAATCGACAGCGCAAGAAGCAAAAGCTACCGTGGCCGATTTCCAGGGAGCTAGGCTATCTTTGGCTGCCAGAGTAACCCAGAGTTATTTTGAATTAATTGAAGCTAAACTGCAGTCGGTAGTGGCAGAACAATCGATCAATGATCGCCGTAAAATTGCTGATTTTGTGCAGGGTCGTTTTCGACGCGGCTTGACGCGTGGCCTTGATTTGCGCTTGGCACTCACGGACTTGGCCAATGCAGAAGCACAATACATGCGAGCGCGCGATCAAATGCAAATCATTGCCAGGCGATTAGAAATTCTGCTGGGGCGTTATCCAGCGGGAGATTTGATGGAAACAACGAGTTTACCTGAACTTCCGGTTGCTATTCCTGCTGGCTTGCCTTCTGAGCTTCTGGAAAGAAGACCGGATTTAATGGCTGCTTTTGATCGTTTACGTGCAGCGGATTTACGGACCTCCAGTAGCATGAAGCTGCTTTTGCCGCGCATAACGTTGACCGCTGCGGGTGGAACACGGAGTACCGATCTAACGGATTTAGTCGATCCGCGTGCAGTCGCCTGGAACGTGTTTATTGGTCTCATGCAGCCGTTGTTTACTGGTGGACGTATCCAGGGAGAGATTGCCAAAAATGAAGCACGGGCAGAGGAGTCGCTTAATTTTTATAAACATACAGTGCTCAATGCCTTTCAAGATGTCGAAGAAGCTTTGGCTACCGAGGAATGGTTACGAAAGCAGGCAGAAGTTCTCAAGGAAGCCGTCGAACAAACTGAAGCCAGTCAGAAGCTTGCTGTTTATTCTTATCGACATGGTTTGATAGAAATACTGACATTATTGGATAGCTATCGCAGTACATTAAATGCTCAGAGTGCTTATCTTTCAGTGAAGCGGCAATTGCTAAACAATCGCGTTAATCTTTATTTGGCATTGGGCGGCGGTTTTTGATGATGCTATTTTTATTGAATACCGAGATTCAAGCACCTGAACAATTATGAAAATCAATCGCCAATTACTTATCGCTTTATCTATGATAGTGGCTGGAGGATTGACTGCATTTGCTTTAATCAATTCACCTCCTCAAACAGACAGGCAAGCAGTGATCACCAAGTTGCCCTCAGTGCGTGTTGTTAAAGTTGCAATGGAATCCATGCGCATGGATGTGCACTCGCAAGGCAGTGTAATAGCGCATACCGAGATTGATTTGGTTGCAGAGGTGTCTGGTCATGTTATCAAAGTTGCACCCAATTTCGTGGAGGGTGGTTTTTTCAAAAAACGAGATGTATTGATAGAAATCGATCCATCGGACTATAAACTCAGAGTCACTCAGGCCAACGCCAAAGTGATGGAAGCACGCTATCAGTTAGTTCGTGAAAAAGCCGAATCCGAGCAAGCTCGGGATGAATGGGAACATTTAGGGCAAGGGACTCCGAGTCCATTGAGTTTGCGCATACCACAATTAGAGGAGAAGCGGGCCAAGTTGGCAGCGGAGGTGGCGGAGCTAGAGAATGCCAAGCTATTGCAATCAAGAACCAGTATCCGTGCGCCTTTTGATGGAAGGGTGCGCAGCAAATTAGCGGGAATTGGGCAATATATTAGCAGTGGCACGGTATTGGGCAGAGTGTATAGCAGCGACCTGGTTGAAATCCGCTTGCCCATAAACACTTCCGATTTGGCATTTGTAGAATTTCCCGATCTATCCGATCGCAACCAATCGCCTAAGATGGCCAAGGTTACGTTATCAGCATTTTATCAAGGTCAGGATCGTATTTGGCAAGGTCATATCGTGCGTAGTGAAGGGGTGATTGATAAAGACACTGGCATGATGGCAGTGATCGCACAAGTTCGTGACCCCTTTGGGATTGAAGCCACCAAATCCAGATCGCCAACCGTAAAGGCTACTTCAGTTGTTGGTTTGCCTGTGGGTTTGTTCGTGGAAGCCATAATTGAGGGACGATGGGTAGACCATTTGGCAATCCTGCCGGCGAGTGCGCTAATCAAGAATAGCCAAGTTGCTGTGGTCGATCATCACAATCAATTGCAATTTCGCACGGTAAGGGTATTGAAGCGGGAACGTGAGCAGGTAATGATCTCTGCTGGACTAAACCAAGGAGAAAATGTCCTTGTGGCGGGAATTCCTTATCCGATTGAAGGAATGCAGGTTCAATCGATATTTATTGATCAATCCAGTGATGATGCGGCGATTCGAGCGATAGAAAATAATCCAGATAATCCAAATGAGCAGTCGGTCCCATGAGACTGATCATTTGGTTTGCCAATAACCCTGTTGCCGCCAATTTTCTGATGGTATTGATCATTGCAGGAGGCATCTTAGGAATTATTTCATCCAAGAAATATACACTTCCTCCAGAACCACAGAATCAACTACAAATCATCGCTGCTTATCCGAGCGCGGGACCAAGCGAAGTAGAACAAGCATTATGCATCCCCATTGAAGAAGCCATACATGAGTTAGAAGGAATCAAGCATATCAATTCGGTTGCACAACAAGCCCAATGTGAAATCACCATAGAATTTGATCCGGCTATTGGTTCAACAAAATTTCAAGCAGCTGTTAAGGCGAAAATAGATGCGATAACAGTCTTGCCCAAAGAAATAGAGAAACTGAATATCCAAGAACTGAAAACAGGTACGCCGGCAGTGATTGTCGTGGTAAGAGGTGAAGCGGATATGTTAACGCTACAACAGCAACGCGATCAATTGAAAGCGCGGCTGAGTAAACACCCTGATATCGGAATACTCACTTCCTGGCCACAGTATCCTTATGAAATAGCGATTGAGGTCACAGAATCCGATTTGCGTCGCTATGCACTGAGCTTTGAAGAGGTATCTGAGGCTATTCAAAATGCGTCGCAAAATATTCCAGCGGGTGAATAAAAAACTGGATGGAAAATTGTTACTCAGAAGTAAAGGGCAAGCACTCAGTGTTGCTGATTTTGCAGCAATTGAATTACGTCCGACCTATCAGGGAGCACATCTGCTATTAGGAGATATTGCACAGATTCGAGAAACTGTCGGTGAGCAAGATTTACTGGTCAGAGTCGATAATCAACCGGCAGTAGAGATTGTTGTCATGACCAAAGATCAGATTAAAACGACTGTCGAGGCCGTTCATCAGGTTATTGCAGAATTTCGTTCCCAATTGCCGCCAGGTGTTGAAGTAACGACATGGGATGATTGGTCGAAATACTATGAGCAATATATATCCATGCTAATGGAAAATGCGATATCAGGTTTTATACTGGTGTTTTTGGTATTGATGTTCACACTCAAATTTCATTTGGCATTATGGGTAAGCAGCGGGATTCTGATATCCCTGTTAGGTGCGCTTTGGCTGATGCCAATAGTTGGTATTTCCTTGAATAGTTATTCAATTTCTGCGCTTATTTTGATATTGGGTGTGTTAGCAGATGATGCCATTGTGGTCGGTGAAAATATTTACACGCACCAGCAGGGTGGACGCTTAGGGTTATCCGGTGCCATCAGTGGCACCCTTGAAGTAACGCCATTGGTCGTCATGATGGTGCTATCTACAATGATTGCCTTTGTTCCAGGGTTATTTCTGCCAGGACTCAGCGGAAACCTGATGTATAACATTTCCCTGGTGATCATGCTGACTTTAGCATTCTCAATGTTGGAAGCATTGCTGATATTGCCTTCTCATTTGGCAACCAATTATTCATCGACCGCAAAACAAAATGTCTGGTCGTCTGCTATTGGCTATATTCAAGAACGTATAGATGCAGGATTACAAAGGTTTATTAATCATATATATACCGACGTTGCTAGTACTATTACGATTGCGCTATATCACGCTGACAGGATTTGCGGTTGCATTGCTGATTGTTGGCGCACTGGTTCTATCGGGACGTGTCCCAAGTGTTATGGATGCGGAGGTAAACGAGTATTACTTGCTGGCACAGATTGAATTTCCTCCCGGCACTGCACTTGAGCAGGTTGATCACCAGGTAAAACGTCTGGAGGAGATTGCACAGCAAATTCGAGCAGAACTGAACGCGGAGCTGGGTATTAGTGCTTTGGAAGGTGGGTCTGGTGATAGTTTTCAACATATTATTTCAATTCTTGATGAAAACGTAGGTATGGTTGATATCGAGATTGCCATTGATGAACGCATTCGGGCTCGCATGAATGAGATTAAAAAACGCTGGCAAGATCGTTTTGGAGAAGTGCCTTCAAATGCGACGTTGTCTTTCCAGACATTTTGGCCCCGAAATCTTGGCATGCCTGCTACTCAATCTGCTAAAGCGATTGAGTTGAAACTGATGGCGCCGGATACCGCAATGCAAAGCGCTGCCGGGGAGATTCTGAAAGCCAAGCTGTCTTCTTATACAGGAGTTCACAGTATTACTGGTTCTATGCAGGCTGGTAAACCAGAATTGCGCTTGAAACTTAAGCCTGAAGCGGCATTTCACGGATTGACCATGCAAAGCCTAGGTGAACAAGTCCGTCAAGGATTCTTCCGGACTCGAAGTGCAGCGATTCTTTCAGGATCGGAACGAGGTTAGAGTAATGTTACGTTTTCCTGCCACGCATCGTCGTTCTTTGGATAATCTGTACAACATGCCGGTCAAGTTACCGAGCGGCGCTACCGCGCCTTTTTCCGTTGTAGCCGAAGCTGTATATATGCCTGGATTTGCCAGCATTACACGCCAGAATCGCGAACGTATCCAACTAATCAGTGCGGAGGTGTACAAAGATGAAGTCGATGTTGAAAACATTCTTGTCGATTTGCGTACGGTGGTGATCCCTGCGCTGGAAGCACAATATCCAGGATTAAGAATTGAACCAGGACAATCCAGGCAGAAACAAGAGGAAACACTATCAAAGCTTTGGGGGTTTGGCGCGTTGGCGATGCTTGGAATATATGCTTTGTTAGCAATCCCTTGCGTTCGTATGTGCAGCCGCTAATTATTATGCTGGCAATTCCGTTTGGTTTTATTGGTGCTGTATTGGGACACTTGCTGCTAAGAATCCCTTTGACTCTCGAATCTTATGTTGCGTTATTTGCCGTGGGTGGAATTGTAATTAACGATAGTCTAATACTGGTTGAAAAATTAATGAGATTTGGAAAAAAAATATTTCATTGCATGACGCTGTTCTATTGGCTGGTAAAGCGCGCTTTCGGGCCATCTTTTTAACGACGGCAACTACCTGTTTAGGACTGTTGCCACTCATGAGTGAACAAAGTCCTCATGCCGAGAAAATTTTGCCTATGTCGATTACATTGGCATTTGGCATTATGTTTGCAACTTTCATCACCTTAATTCTAGTACCAGTCAGTTATGTTGTTTTGAGAGAGGATTTAATGGGTGAATTGCCCATAACGGAATACTGTGCGAAGGGACACGGAAAATGCTGGCTGCGGCGATAGAAACGTAAGTATCTATCTTCATAAGGAAAAAACGCCTGATTGAGTCAGGTGTTGATTCGAAAGAATGGTGTCTCCTTTGTCGAAGTCTTAGGGAAACGCTGATCCCTATCTAAAAAAAGTTTTATAGAATCCTCTTTTCTTCTTCAGGCTTTTTTTCGATGATTGCCGATAATTTGTAGCGAGTTAAATTCAAAAAAGCGGAAAATTTCGCAAAATTAATAAAATTTCACTTAAAAACCGAACGCTGACAAGCGCGGAAAGATTTTCACCTCTGATTCATTCAAAAAAGTCTTTCTATCCTCTAAAAACCTGCTTTTCCGTTCCCAACTCGCCCCGCCACATTGTCCCTACTGGAAGTGGCTTCGCAACTACCATGCCAGATCGGTTATGCAAAGGGCGGGGGGTTGAGAACCCCCTGAGCGGCTCCGCAAAGAGCCCGCGCCGGGAACATACCGCTTAACGGAACTCGGGAATTGGCCTCTCATTGGCGGCTTTGGCCGGCGCCTCGGAACTTCTCCTGAGATTCCTGCTGGTTCCGTTAAAGCATTTTCCTTTTCTCGTCTCTTCCGCTACGCTTGAGCGTCGAGGCAGGCGCATGCCGCGCGCTTCCTTTTGTCAACCGTTCGTCATCGGGGCAGCGCAAAAACTTTCCGCATTGGTGCTGGCGTTGAGCGGTGCAGAGACATCGACACCGGAAAACGTTTTAATCGCCTCACAGTGCTTTTTAAACACTCGGGAAGGGTAAGGGTGGATAAGTCGTATCCGTCAAGCTAAAGGCGGTATGCAATGGCATGGTATGGGTGTAAATCACTCATGATTCCCCTGCTTAACAATTTTGAGTTTCGGGAGGCTGTAGCCGGGTAGGGTATCCATGCAGATCCGGGCCGCGCGTGCCGGGTTTGATGCTGAGGGCTTTTGATTCGCCAATACCACTGGCATCCTTAGAAACCTCAATTCCGACCCTCGGAGCAGAGCCGGACACGGCGTTCAGATGTCTCAAGAAAGATTGGGCCACTTGAAACTGTAAGGGTAAGCGTCCAACGCCACCATCTATCTCTATCAATTCATCTACTTTAGCGTTTCAATAAACTCAGGTGACAACGGCAGCAATTCGTCAATTCGACTATTAGGCCAAGTGGGTAGTTTGATGAGCGTATCTTTTAAGCCAGGCAGAAGGGTTCAGGCCGTTGAGTTGGGCCATGCCGAATAAAGTTTGAATGGTTGTTGCACGTTGACGTACGTTCAGAGCCGGTGAACAACCAGTTCTTTACCAATCGCGATGGGTCGAATGACGTTTTCTACGGATTGTTGTCAATTGGCAGGTGTCCGGTCTGTGCATAGCGAATCAAGCTGGCCCAACGTTTCAGTGTAATCCAAGGCTTTGGCGGAGCCACCGCCATTTGCTGTTTGAGCGCGGGTTTGCACCAGCCAGCCATGTAATGCTTTCAACCGGGGAGGCTTTTTCTTCTCGTAGTTGTTGACGGTCTTCGATAGTCAGGTCTTACCTTCTGCTTCAATTGCATATAGGTTTCAATGCGTTGTAACGCTGCAAAGCCATCGGACTGTCATTTGCCTTGTGCAAATCGAAGAATTTACGCCGTGCGTGTGCCCAACAAGCCAATTCAATATATAGGTTTCATGCTTCAGAGAACAGGGCTTTGTAGCCACCATAGTCGTCGACCAGCAAAATGACCTCGCCAATCTTCCAGGAAGCTTTGCATGCCGGCCACTGCGACCGACTTGATAGTCGAACACGATGATGCGCGGCCCAGGCTCCAGGTCGTTGCTGCGATAGGCCCACAAGTAGGCCTCCTGTGAGTCTTGCCTTTGCCGGGGTCAAGTTGTGCGATACTGGTGTTTCATCGGCATGCAGCGTGTTGCCTGCAACAGGTGCCATGTCAGCCGGTCTGCTAAGGTTGCAAAGCAACACCGCCACGACCGACCCATTCCGCCAGGTGGAACGTGATAGCGTAACTTGCTCACGCACGGCAATCTGTTCAAGCGATAGAGCGGGAGATGATTCAGGTATTTGCTTGTCAGTACCCAACTCAGTAGACCGTGGCGGCCATGCCACCCTCTATAATGGCTGGCGGGATAGGTGCGGCGGTAACGTTTTCACAGGTCTTGCAGGCATATTGGGGGCGGGATGACGGTGAACGAAGAATCTTGCTGGCTCCACATCCAACTGTTCGCTAACATCTTCACCGATTTTGACCAGATTGCCAGACTGATCGCATTGACAGACTCAGGCTCGTGACGGTGTTCAACATGGCAGGTGTTCTGGTAACGGCTGGCGGCCAGCGCGGAACGTGTTGATTTAGC
Source organism: Rhodospirillaceae bacterium (assembly GCA_016722635.1). Classification (NCBI taxonomy): domain Bacteria; kingdom Pseudomonadati; phylum Pseudomonadota; class Alphaproteobacteria; order Rhodospirillales; family Rhodospirillaceae; species Rhodospirillaceae bacterium. The sequence goes on from JADKIX010000013.1 coordinate 23,611, forward strand.
CGGATCGGCTTTTGCTGATGGGTCGAGCTGTTCGATTTCGGCATGTACCGCCGCCAGATCAGTTTGTAAGGTTTCCTCGAACAAATCGGAGTGCAGATAACGACTCGCTCTTTTGCCAAATAGGTTCCGGCGCAAATAGGCCAGCTCCATAGTTAATGCTTGAATTTTGAGTTGCTGAGAATGAATCTCTTTTGTGACCGCTCAAACAGCATTTGAATCTGGATTTTAGTATCCGCATCAAGGTTCAATTGGTCCAATTTGTGAGTGCATTCATGCTGCTAATTATACCGCATGACCCAAAACACGATAAATAGATGCTTTAACTATCTTTCAAACCTTTAAATGTGCAGGTGGCAACGCCGATAATCGCTGCCAATTAACACTGGCTACCAACCAATTCCACTGTGCTGGCGTCAATACAAACAGCGCTCATCTGACTTTGGCCAAACAACTTAATTCTGATGTAAACGGCGCTGAATAACCACACGCCGGTGCCATCCCCACAACAACACCTTGATGCGATTTCCGCACGATTGTAAAACACAAAGCTGAACCTGCGCAGGGCGCATGCGCCAGAGACTCTTGCACCAGCATCGACAAACCATCAATACCACGGCGCATATCAACCCGCTCTACTGCAAGCCAGATGCTACCCGGATTAGCAATCAATCCAGACATTTCAGCAACCGCCCCAGCCATTGTGGTGATATCTCTGCTGGTAGTTCGAACGTATGACCTGTGGACAATGTAAACACAGTGACCCGATGACGAAGGCTCCAACTTGATCTCAACCGGAATCAAAGTCGAGGCAACTGCAGCAACTGGTTGAGTATGATAAGCCCGCAACCAGTTCGCGAACGTTTTGGAATTCAACTGATGCTGACGACAATAGGCCACCTGCGATAATCCACTGACCGCCAGGTTGCTATATGTTTATGCTGATGTATCGGTAATGCCATTGGTTATCCTCTTCAAAAATGTTTGAGGATAATTGAGCGCATTAAAAATTGTTAGATGGTGGCGTTGGACGCTTACACTGTAAGAAACTCATGTCCTTTTATATACTCAACATGCGCATGAAGAAGCACAGCAAAAGCCGCCCAAAAAGATCCATACATTTTTCAACCATTCGGGAAATGAGATCATGATTTTCCTGCACATTTGTTCAAGAATCTTTTTTATCTTCTGGATCTCATATAGTTCCCTGCTTTTTCAACTGATTCTAAAGTTTGTTTGCATACCAAGAACGCTTTCTGTTTTCAGAAATGGAACAGGTAAGTAATTCGATGGTAACAGTACTTTTAATACGTTCAAGAACTATACATGATCAGAAAGAGAAGATGAATATAGATGCCAGTTAACACAATAACGACCGATCTTTTTAATAAGGCGGACATAGTGAGAAGCAATAGCAACATCTTCTATGCTCAATCCAATGACAAAAGTGCGAAAATCAGGGCAATGAGAAAGCCATTTACGAGGGGTAAAAAGAAGGTTTGTTCAGATCGATAACAAGTTTCCACGAACAATAAAAAATATTTAGTGTTCGATTCATGTTTTTCTTGAAAAGATAGAACTTATTCCAAGCGAACCCAATGCCCTGTAAAGGTTTGCGTAATCTTTGGACTCATAAACATCAAGAGATAAAGTAATCATTTAACATTTCTTAAATATCGTTAATAAGATGAATAAACAGTCATATAAGGCATTTAAATAATGGAAAACACCCAAAAACACCCCAAACAGCCAAAACGTCAAAATCGGCAAGCAATAAAACAAGGTAAGTCATTGAATGTCATTAAAATTAAGGTTAAAAGTCATCAATAAAGTATTATTTATTCCTAAATGGGAACGAACGCATTGTGTTACTAGCCGAAAATATTTTCCTCCCTTGGGGTCAGAACAAAAGGAACAAGATTTGATTTCTTTGGACGGACACCCAAAGCGCGTTTTTCCTGTTGATCAATTCGCCATTGTCTGGCCATTGCGAAAGTGAGCGATAAATAGCTTAAATCGCTTGCTGTGAAATTTTTCCCCTCAGGTGACCATAAGGTATTGCCTGATAGCCGCCAACCACTCCAAGATTCTCCAGGAAGGTCATATCCTGTTAGAATGCGCAGAAGCTTATAAGCTTGCTGTGGGCACTTGAACCAGTCAGATTCCTGCCAGTAACAAGATAAGTTGGCAAACAACATGGTTTGCAGCTTCCTTCTTACTAAGCCTCCCGAAAGGATGCGGGTTTCACGTGCAGTTTTTCACGGATCAATTGGTTTGTAAGGTTTGCGCCGATACTTTTGCATCTTTTCACCTAATCAACAGCTTGACAGGTGGTACAAAACCCATTGCCACAGATCCTGATCAAAGCGCGCGCCGCTAATCTTTCCAGTTCTGCAGTAGTGAATGATCACCAACCTGCAACCAGCGTGCGGCGGCATAGCTACGCGCTGAACTGGCCTGATGTTTTCTTACGTTGGTTCATCGGGTCATGTCCCTTGTTCAAGATAATTTTCCAAAGAGCCATACTTGAACTTCAAT
>JADKIX010000014.1 GCA_016722635.1 Rhodospirillaceae bacterium
TGCAAGCCAGAGATTTTAGATGCAGGGGAGTACATTTTTAGCAACATTTGTATCATCATTAACAATGGTTATGAGTTTAAGACATGAACCTTCAACTATCTGCAAATCATAACCAAACAAAGTATTGCTACCTTTATCATATATATATCGACCAAGCCCATCTTTAAGCACACTAATAGTCTTCATCTCATATTCACCAACGCGCAAAACAAACTTAGGTCTTTGCTTGTCGATCAACCTGTAAACTGTATCAGCATTAAAATCATCCATTCTTTAAATCCTCTTTAGTCTTAATACGATGGCAGTCAACGCACAACGATTGATAGTTATTCTCGTTATCATCGCCACCTTTGAATAATGGCACGATATGATCGATATGGTCAGCCATTGTAGTATAACCATGTGATTGACACATAACACACAATGGATTGGCAGTCAACCACTTGCGTCTGATCTTTGTCCAGTTCTCACCTCGCATGCGCACTGTAGCGTTAGGATTGTTCCGCGCTATGTTAAGCAGCGAGGTTTTAGCTGTGCGTATCGTTGATGTCTTTAGTGTGCGCATTACACCAATCCCATCTTAATCTCATAAGCAATCGCAGCATAGCACAAGGACGCATCATGGTAATTAGCCATCACACGGGCCTTTTCGAACTTTGCTTCATCGACATCAACCTGATAGTGATTAAGTACCAGGTTGAAATCGTCCTTAAATTTTTGTGTTGGCTTCAACAAAGTTATTATAATCCTGTTCGTTATAGAACGAGCCCTTCATTGCAAATCCTTCGCCTTTACCTTCTACAACCCATTTATCAAAACCATCAACATCTTTTCCTACATATCCGGCAAACATAATATTCACCGTGTCTGTATCTTTAACTTTTGCCTCGCTAGATGCGAAAGTGAGGCCATTTTCTGTTGTGAACCAGAAAGTATTGAATTTGTCGTTAACTACTAATTTTTTTAAGTTTACTGTTTTCATTTTATTCTCCTAATGAAATACTTGGATATTTTGATCCTGCATATGATCTCTGAAACTCATAACATTGTTTCAATGTTCCTTCAAAGATTACTTTACCAGATGTTTCTTTCTCTTCGCTTATCACTTGATATGTGCTCATTTTATTCTCCAGGTTAAGTTATTTGCTGCTGATGTAGTAACTATACTCCTATTAAAATAAATGTCAACACTTTTGATAAAATATTTTACTTATTTGCATTTATTATCCTCCAGGCAAGATACTCATTAACAATGAGTATGATAAATATCATAATGCTTATCATTATATGATCGTTATTAATAAGCATGGCTGATGTTACAAGCATCAATACATAACCAAATTTTCGCTTCACTGATCCGTAGTTAGTTGCGCTTAGTTTTGCTTTCTTAATGTATTCATCGCCAAAATCAGTAAAATCAGAGCAATAAACAACAAAAACACTTATAGCTATCATGATATAACAATAGTATTCTACTATGGTTATAGCCCAATCTACCCCATAAACAACTCCATAAAAAGCAAGCGATGGAATTATGATAAACGGCACGATATCAGATAGTTTCATTTCGGTTCACCTCTCGCAAAAAACAAATCATTATAATAACCAATCAATCCAACACCACGAGACCACCGATAATGATTAACGTAATCAGCATGAGTAATTCTCCCCAATCGTTCAAGCAAAACATCCGATGAGCATAGTGATTGCATTCTCAAACCTCTCCGAAGAAAGGATCTGGTTTGGCTATGCACCACACTTGAAGTGTCAAGCCATTTTTTCTTGTTACGAACTTATTACCGGTTCTAGTTCCTGCATTATGTGCATTTACTTGAGCTTTTAACAAATCTTTATGTGTTGCAAAATTATAAGTTCTATAGTCTCCAGGGATCATTTTACCAAATTGGTATTTATTTCTTTCTGGAACTGGTGGTGTTTTTAAGTTTTCCATTTTAATTACTCTTTATTTAAAAAAAGAAATTATAAACAAAATTATTTGTAATTGCAATAATTAAGATAAAAATTATTTAAATTTAATTTTATCTGCTTTTTTAAGCTAAATTATCCTTTAAAATCAATGCCGTCGTAGACGTTGTAAGCCTTACAACACGGTTTTCAACACATTTCCTTAATATAATCATAATCTTACGCATTTGTTGAACGGTTGTAAGGAAAAAACTGCGGGTATGGGCATGTAAAAGTATAGGTAAAAATAATAATAATGAGGGATGGAAAAGGAAAAAGGAAAAAGCTACAAAAGCTACAACATAAGGTATTATTATTATATTATTATTATTTATTATCCTTTAAATACATATAGTTACAGATACTTTTAGAAAAATTTTTGTGTTGTAAGAACTTACAACTTTTGCAACGAAGCTTACAACAACCCTATTTTCAATAATCCTGCAAAACCGAGATAGAATAACAATTGAAAATGCCGCTAAAACTGACCAGGATCGTCGTAGCGGCATTAAAAAAGAAATTTGATACGGAAGTATAGGTAGCGTAATTATATCGCCGTATAACTCGTTATACCGCCTAATGAGTTTTTAGATAAGATTCCCTGCTCAACCATTTCGGATAGAGTCTCCCGAATCTTGGTTGACTTGTTTCCTGAGAATTCTTTGAACGGAGAAACTTTTGCACGAGACTGGATAATCGCCCGCTCGATTCTTGGTTTACTGTTTTCTTCAAACAATCGCAAAATTGCCTCGAATTCTGCACGGCATCCAATGACACCTTTATCCTGACATAACCGCAAATTTGCCTCTAGCATTTCGTTGGAAATATTGATTGCCATTTCAATGTATTTATCGTCAATTCCCGACCAGAAGTCTATTTTTTCGCCAAGTAAACGTAAGTTAGCAGCAATTTTCATGATTTGCATATCGATCTTAGCGGCTGCTCCCCTGAGTGAAGCATGTGAAAATTTCCCGCCGTCTTTGAGGTGTGGTTCAACGTAATTTAGGTATTTTCTAATCATGGCGAAACCGTTATCACTTATGTACAGATCGCGGGTAGATCCGAACTTGTCGCAACTTGATAAAGAGCTTTCCAGGATTGTGCATTTTTCTGCGTACTCGAGGTAAAATTCGTTTGATAACGTGGATTCGCGCTCATGGTCCCTAATACCTAAGGAATGAGGCTCAGCAAGCATTAAAAACCTTTCTGATAGGCCAGTACCATTTGATGAGTTTAAGAGCGTCTCAATTGATCCTGACTGAGCAAAACAGACAATGCCGCCGACGACATGGCCGCAATAACCTTTTCTGGTTACGCGAGCTGAGTTGATAAATCCACCGTCAAACCCGTTCAATGCTACGTCGTTATTATTCGCTCTGTCCGCCTTATAAGATCCACCAAAAAGCACGTTAAAAAGACCCTGCTCGCTGCTGATTGCGCTAAAAAATCCATTGGTTTCAGATAAGCCTTTTTCGAGTCCTTCCGAAGTTGCGTTTGTGGTGAACAGGTTACCGAGTACTTTGATTTTATGCTGCAGCTCAGCTAGTCTGGTTTCTTCGTTTTCGTCTAAATTTCCATCATGTTTAAGAAGTTCTGATAGCTCTTTGCGGATGGCCTCGTGTACTTTTTCCGACATCTCATAAAACGGCTTTTGGAAGTATTTCAAGCAGCGTGATTTGCTTGAACCTGGCGGCTGTTCTGTGACCACATAAAGTCCGATCGGGAGTTTTTCATGGTCCTGATAAGTGACAGCGAATTCCCTGCAAGCCATCGAGCTAAAAACACCTAACCCGGCTAAAAATACAGTGCTGACAGGCAGATAGGTTTTCTCTGAGATATACATGCTCAAGCGCTTGAGAATATGGCTATCCTCAACGAATTGCACCACGTCGACCGATGAATATTTAACCTCAGCATCCAGGATATTACTTGTTTTTTTATCTTTAATGATTGCACCTCTAACAGCGTCCAGGCCATTCAAAACGCGCAGGTCGTTGAAGTCAGTCGCCCAATCCGGTGCATTATCATCAAACTGTGGATAGATCATTACACCATTGGATAATTCAGCCGCAAGCCTTGCTTTTTCAATTCCTACTTCGCCATAATCGGCGCATATGATCAAATTTGACTTAGGCATTTTGGTCCGCACGAATTTTGCACATGCCTCCAATTTTCCAGCACTAAAAGCAACAATAGCAGCGTACCCGGTAGCCTCATGGATTGATGCAGCAGTTGCGAATCCCTCTGCTATGCACACATTTCCGTTTGGCTTGCCGATCCTAAAATAGCAGTCTTTAACTTGGCCGTTTGTCAAGAACTTTTTATTACCATCAGCATCGATAAACTGGAGTGAGGTTATTTCTCCACTCTCATTGTAAAGCGGAATGATTATCCGATTACCATCTTTACTGATGCGCACGCCGCACGGCTTGATCATTTTACGGTCAAGGTATGGATGATCGATTGCTGGCTGTGATGATTCCCATATTCTGCCAGCCAGTTCTTTGGCTTCCTGTTGAACAATTATCCTCTCAGCTTCACGCGCTTCCCTTGCTTGATCCATGCGCAGCTTGAATTGGGCTTGCTGCTCTTGCGTAAAATCATCAGTTCTTTTTTCGCACCATGTATACGAAGAGCTTTCTGACCAATCGCCAAAAGCCCCGGCGGTTATGCCATCACTATAAAATATATACCAGCCTTCGCTATTTTTGCCAAACCTAACTACTCTTATAGTGTTAAATAATATCTTGTCAGGCGGCTCAATCCCATATGAGCGCATTGCGTCATAGATTTGTTGTTCTATCATTTTCGCTCCAGATATTCAGATAGCTTCTCTATAGTTTCGTAATTTGGGTTTTTTGATTCACCTTTATAGATAGCCAAGAGGTTGGGTTTGAGGTTTCCAATTTCCTTTTGAAACAACAGTAAGCCTAGATCTTTTAATAGCAGTCTGATTTGCGAAGAGTTAGTGATTATTCCGCCTTTTTTTGTTAAATTAAGGTTGAAATAATATCATGCTTGATTTATAATTGCAACACACAAAACCAAACGGAGATTATCTTGGATAATGAATTAATCTTAGAACTGCAAACAATAATATGGAAAAGTGGAGAACTTATAGGAAGTGAGGATTTAATTGATGTTATGTCTAGATTGAAAGATGGATCTATAGGTAAAGATCACTCGCAGATTAGCAGATTACTCTATCCAATTGAAAGTTATATGCTTGATCAATTAAAACAAGGCGTATATTGCTGCCATTGTTACGGCCTCGTTTCCAGATATTTAGATAACTGCTCGAGAGTCACATGCCTGATGTCCCGGCCTTGCATAAACCTGTACAAAGTCTGCGGTGTAATGCCAGCCAATTTAGCCACTTTCCACAAGTTTGCGTCCTTCAGCTTTTCTCGTATTTCGCCTGTTGTTAGCATTATTTT